>NZ_PHUL01000001.1:3525000-3825000 GCF_002813425.1 Cellulophaga sp. RHA19 | reverse complement strand
AATGATAGGCATTTTAAAAGCCCTTGGTGCTGCAAATTGGAGCGTGCGTAAAGTATTTTTATACAATGCTGTTTACCTAATTGCAATTGGCCTTTTTTGGGGTAATTTAATAGGCTTGGGCTTACTGTGGTTACAAGACAAGTTTAAATTTTTAAAATTTGCAGATCCAAAAGAATATTACATAGAGTATATACCTGTGCATATAAGTTTTGTAACAGTACTGGTGTTAAACATAGGTGTAATGCTGCTTTGCTTGCTTATGTTGTTACTACCATCATACATAATTACAAGAATAAGCCCTGTTAAGTCTATTAAGTTTGAGTAGACTAACAACTTACATAATCTAACAATAACAACAGGTTTAGTTATTTTTCTATATCATTAATTTATCTTTGCACTTAAATAGAAATTATTTAAATGAATTACGCAGAGAATATTTTAGAGACTATTGGTAATACACCATTAGTTAAATTAAATAAACTAACAGAAGAATTACCTTGTTTGGTATTGTCTAAATACGAAACTTTTAACCCTGGAAATTCTGTAAAAGACCGTATGGCTTTACAGATGATTGAAGATGCAGAAGCAGACGGAAGATTAAAACCAGGCGGAACTATTATTGAAGGTACTTCTGGTAATACAGGAATGGGCTTGGCATTGGCGGCTATTATAAAAGGATACAAATGTATTTTTGTAATGGCAGACAAACAGTCTAAAGAAAAAGTAGATATATTAAAAGCTGTAGGAGCAGAGGTTGTTGTTTGTCCTACTGCAGTAGAACCAGACGATCCAAGATCATACTACTCAGTTTCTAAAAGACTAGGAGAAGAAACACCTAACTCTTGGTATGTAAACCAATACGATAATCCGTCTAACGCTAAAGCACACTTTTTAAGTACTGGTCCAGAAATTTGGGAACAGACAGAAGGCAAAATAACACACTTTGTTGTTGGTGTTGGTACAGGTGGTACTATATCTGGTGTTGGTAAATACTTAAAGTCTAAAAATCCTAATGTAAAAGTTTGGGGTGTAGACACCTATGGTTCTGTATTTAAAAAATATCATGAGACAGGTGAGTTTGATGAAAACGAGATTTACCCATACATAACAGAGGGTATTGGTGAAGATATTTTACCTAAAAATGTTGACTTTAGTATTATTGATGGTTTTACAAAAGTAACCGATAAAGATGCTGCTGTTTATACACAACGCTTGGCTAAAGAAGAAGGTATGTTTTTAGGAAACAGTGCTGGTGCAGCCATAAAAGGTGTATTGCAGTTAAAAGAACATTTTACAAAAGACGATGTAGTAGTGGTTCTTTTTCACGACCACGGAAGTAGGTATGTGGGTAAAATGTTTAATGATGATTGGATGAGAGAACAAAATTTTATCGAATAAAAATAAAGCCTATGCAGAGTGAAAAAGACAAAATGCTTTCTGGTAAACCATATTCGCCTTATGATAAACAATTGGCTGAAGATCGGTTTAAAGCAAAGGAAATTGTTTTTAAATTTAACACTCGCTCTCCGCTAGAAGAAAAAGAAAAAAAGCAAGATATAATTCAGCTTTTAAATAAAACACCTAAGCGGTTCTATATAGAGCCGCCTTTTAGGTGCGATTATGGTTATAACATAGAAATTGGTGCTAACTTCTTTTCTAACTATAACCTTGTTATACTAGACTGTGCCAAGGTAACTATAGGAGACAATGTAATGTTGGGGCCTAACGTAGCATTGTATACCGCAGCCCACCCAATACACCATAGCATTAGAAATAGATTGTATGAGCACGCTTTGCCAATAACTATTGGCAATAATGTTTGGATTGGTGGTAACGTGGTTATTAATCCAGGGGTAACTATTGGAGATAATACGGTTATTGGTTCTGGTAGTGTGGTTACTAAAGATATTACAAGTAATGTAGTAGCCGTAGGAAATCCTTGTGTGGTTAAAAGACAAATTACCCAAGAAGATAAAGTCTATTTTGATATAAAATAGTAACTTGTGTGTTATAATTTTTTAGCATGATAATACTAGAATTAGCAAACCAAATTGTTAAGATTGATAAAGGTGAACTTGTAAATTACCTTGTAGATAAGGTTGAATATATACACCAAAAAGGAGATCCAGGATGGCGTAATGCAGACACAGAAATGTTTCCGCTTATTGGCCCAACTGCAGAAGCAGGTTTTAAGGTTTGGACACCAAAAGGTGATGCTATACAAGACCAACACGGTTTGTTAAGAGAGTTAACTTATACGTTGTTAAGTGCAGATAGTACTGCTGCAGTTTTTCAAAAGGAATACAAGGCAAATAATAACGTAGCCAATTCTAAATATCCAAATAAATCTACCGTAAGTGAATTGTACTGGCCGTATGATTTTAAATTTCAAAAAAAGTTTGAATTAACTACCACAGGTGTAGAAATTACTTTTTTAATTACTGCAGAAGAAGGTATGCCGTATATGTTAGGCTATCACCCAGCTTTTAAAACAGAAAGTAACGTTACAGAAGTTAGTTACGGAGAAAATGCTAAAGCTGCTGTAAAAGACATTAAAGCTGCAGGTAGTGTAGCTTATCCTTTAAGAGATATGACTAAGGCAGAATTACAAAATACAAATGCCATTACTATAGAAACCCAAGGTTTTAAAGAGTTAATGTTATGGACAGAGGTAGATACTATGTTGTGTGTAGAGCCTATTACATTTTACCCTTATGATGTTGCCCAAGACAAATTGTTTAAAGGATATAGCAATATGGGCAAAGTGCCAGCAGAATATAAAGTGTTTTTAAAGCCTAGTAATTTGTAATTTAATAAGATGTTTTTGACCCAATTTTAATTTTTTTATTGCTACTATTAACAATAATAGTAAATTTGTTTAATGCAGAATTTCTTTCCCATACTTGCGTGGCTTAAAACCTATAAAAAAGGAGATTTTATAAAAGATTTACTAGCTGGTTTTACAGTTGGTATTATTTTAATTCCTCAGGGTATGGCGTATGCTATGATTGCGGGTTTACCACCCGTATATGGTTTGTATGCAGCTTTGTTTCCTACTTTTATGTATGTGTTTTTAGGTACATCTAGGCAATTGGCTGTTGGTCCTGTTGCTATGGATTCTTTACTTGTTGCTGCTGGGTTAGGAGCATTATCACTTGCTACTACAGAAGACTATATTGCTATGGCAATTGTACTTGCTTTTTTGGTTGGTGCTACTCAGTTTCTGCTAGGACTTTTTAGAATGGGGTTTTTGGTTAATTTTATGTCTAAACCTGTAATTAGTGGCTTTACTTCTGGTGCGGCAATTATAATAATGTTTAGTCAGCTTAAACACTTACTTGGTGCAAATATAGAGGGGAGTAGTAAATTTATACAGTTACTAAAAAATGTATTTTCTAAAATAGGAGAAACCAATATGTACGACTTTGCAATTGGTTTGGTGGGCATAATTTTAATAGTAGTATTTAAAAAGGTAAATAAAAAATTACCCACAATTTTATTTGTGGTAGTGCTAGGTATATTGTCTGTGTACTTTTTTAAGTTAGATCAGTATGGAGTAAAAATAGTAGGTGCTATTCCAGATGGTTTACCTTCTTTTGGAGTACCAAACATAACTATTAAAAATATATTAGATATTTGGCCAATTGCAGTAACACTAGCATTTGTTGGGTATTTAGAAGCTATATCTATAGGTAAGGCGCTAGAAGAAAAAAGTGGTGAAGAAACCATAAATCCAAATCAGGAATTAAAGGCTATTGGGTCTGCTAATATGGTAGGGTCTTTTTTTAGTTCTTTTCCTGTTACAGCAAGTTTTTCTAGGTCTGCTATAAATTATGAAGCTGGTGCAAAAACAAATTTAGCATCTTTATTTAGTGTTATAATGGTGGTGGTAGTATTACTCTTTTTAACGCCATTATTTTTCTATCTACCTAAAGCAATATTAGCGTCTATAATAATGGTTTCTGTATTTGGATTAATAGATGTAGCTTATCCAAAAGAATTATGGAAACACCGTAAAGATGAACTATTAGTTTTACTAGCCACATTTATTTGTACTGTTTTTATAGGTATAAAAGAAGGTATATTAGTAGGTGTTTTATTTTCTTTATTGTTAATGGTGTACAGAACATCTAAACCACATTTTGCCGTGTTAGGTAATGTAAAAGACTCAGATTATTACAAAAATGTAAGCAGGTTTGGATCAGAAGTTATTACAAGAAAAGATTTATTAATTGTTAGGTTTGATGCCCAATTGTATTTTGGTAACTCTAGTTTTTTTAAGTCAGAATTATACAAGCATATAGAAAAAAAAGGACCTGCTCTAAAAGGTGTAATTTTAAATGCAGAGGCTATTAACTATATAGATTCTAGTGCTGCACAAATGTTAGAAAAAGTAATAAGAGAAATTCACGAAAAAAACATACAGTTTTATGTAGCTGGTGCTATTGGCCCTGCAAGAGATATTATTTTTACAAGCGGAATTATAACGGAGCTGCATAGAGAGTTTTTATTTGTAAAAACTTCCGAAGCGGTTACTTATTTTGATGAACCCAAGGAAATATCAATATTAAGAGCAAAGGTAGCACACCAAAAAAACTTTAACTGATAAATATCAGTATCTAAAAAAAATAATTAACGTAGTTTTACGCGTTTACAAAATTGAAAATGATTATGAATATAGAACAAATTTATACAGGATGCTTGGCACAGGGCGCCTATTATATAGAGAGTAACGGTGAGGTTGCAATTATAGATCCTTTAAGAGAAATAGATCCTTATATTAAAAGAGCAACAGCAGACAATGCAACTATAAAGTATATTTTTGAAACTCATTTTCATGCAGATTTTGTTAGTGGGCACGTTTCTTTATCTAAAGCAACAGGAGCACCAATAGTTTTTGGACCTAATGCTGTTACTGGGTTTGACGCTCTTATAGCTAAAGATTTACAAGAGTTTAAAGTTGGTAATGTAACTATAGTTGTGTTGCATACACCAGGACATACAATGGAGAGTACTACGTATTTACTACGTGATGAAAACGGTAAAGATCATGCAATTTTTTCTGGAGATACGTTGTTTTTAGGCGATGTTGGTAGACCAGATTTAGCACAAAAGGCAGGTGAAATTACAGAAAAAGATTTAGCTGGCTTTTTGTTTGATAGCTTACGCACTAAAATTATGCCTTTAGCAGATGATGTTATTGTATACCCAGCTCACGGTGCAGGTTCTGCTTGTGGTAAAAATATGATGAAGGAAACTGTTGATACGTTGGGCAACCAAAAAGGTATGAACTATGCGTTACGTGCAGATATGACCAAAGAAGAATTTATTAAAGAGGTAACAGATGGTTTAGCACCACCTCCAAAATACTTTCCGCTTAATGTAAAAATGAATAAAGAAGGGTATGATGATATAGCTGTTGTACAAGAAAGAGGTACAAGACCATTATCACCAGACGAATTAGAGGTTATAGCTAATGAAACTAGTGCAATTGTTTTAGATGTTAGGCACCAAAATGAATATGTAAAGGAACACATACCAAGATCTATTTTTATTGGTCTTAACGGTAGTTTTGCTCCTTGGGTTGGTGCTTTAATTGCAGATGTTAAACAGCCTATTGTTTTGGTTGTACCAGAAGGTTTAGAAAAAGAAGCAATTACACGTTTATCTCGTGTTGGTTTTGATAATACTATTGGCTTTTTAAAAGGAGGTATAGAAGCTTGGAAAGCGGCAGGTAAAGAAATAGATAGTTTACGTTCTATATCTGCAGATGAAGCTAAAGTAGAGATTAAAGAAAAAAGTGCTGAGGTTTTTGATGTTCGTAAAGTAGGCGAGTACCAGTCAGAGCATTTAGTAGATGCTAAAAGCACACCACTTAGTATGTTAAATAGTCACTTGGCAGAGTTTCCTAAAGAAACACCTTTTTATATACACTGTGCAGGTGGTTACAGATCTGTAATTGCTGCATCTATTTTAAAAAGTAGAGGAATTCATAACTTGGTAGATATTGCTGGTGGTTTTGCTGCTATGCGTAATGCAGATATGAATATTACAAAATACGTTTGTCCGTCTACATTATAGTAGTACAATAACATAATTTACAAAAGGTTAAAACAGTTTGGTACTTTCCAAGTTGTTTTAGCCTTTTTTGTTTTTATTAGTTGCTACGTCATAATTGCCCCAAAAGTATCTGTTAGTCGAAAAAAAATAGCGTAGTTAAAGTGTTTTAAATACATTGTACAGTATATTAACAACAAACAAACAAACTATTAAATGAAAACTACCGAGAAAATACCTGTTGTAACCAAAAAAATGTTGCTTCCGTTTATTTTAATTACTTCTTTATTTGCCTTGTGGGGTTTTGCAAATGCAGTTACAGATCCTATGGTTTCTGCGTTTAAAAAAGTGTTAGAGTTAAGTAATACGCAAGCATCTATGGTGCAAATGGCTTTTTATGGTGGTTACTTTTGTATGGCATTGCCAGCAGCAATGTTTATGCGTAAATACTCATATAAAGTAGGGGTATTAATTGGTCTAGGTTTGTTTGCTACAGGTGCCTTGTTGTTTTACCCGGCAGCAGTAACAGAGCAGTTTTGGTTTTTTTGTTTGGGCTTGTATATTTTAACTTTTGGTTTGGCTTTTTTAGAAACAGCTGCAAACCCATATGCATTAGCAATGGGAGCCAAGGAAACAGCTACACAGCGTTTAAATTTAGCACAAGCATTTAATCCTGTTGGTTTAATTGCAGGTATTTTAATAGCTAAGTTTTTTGTTGCCGAAAAATTACAGTCAGACGATTTTGATAATTTTGCAGCATTAGACTCCGTAAAAAAAGCAGCCATAACAGCATCAGATTTAGCTGTAATTAGAGATCCGTATGTAATTTTAGGACTAGTTTTAATTGGCTTTTTTATCTTGTTTTTGGTTAGTAAAATGCCCCAAAATACTACAGAAGGTACAATGCCAAGTATAAAAGACACATTTAAAGACTTAGCTAAAAATAAAAAATATGCATTGGGTGTTTTAGCGCAAATACTATACGTAGGTGCACAAATTATGTGTTGGACGTATATTTATCAATACGTAGAAGGTTTGGTAAACACTGGTGTTTTTAAAGAAAGTTACATTACCATATTTGGAACAGAAATTTTAAAAGACGGATTCTATTATCAAATTATAGCTTTTTTACTTTTTGTAGTTGGTAGAGCTATTGGTACAGCAATGTTGCGTTTTATGAGTGCAGGTAAACTACTATCTGGCTTTGCAGTATTGGCAATTGCATTTGTTTTAGGTACTATTTTTATAGATGGTATGTTTGGTTTGTATAGCTTAGTGGGTATATCATTTTGTTTGTCTTTAATGTTCCCAACAATTTATGGTATTGCTTTAGAAGGTTTAACAGAAGACCAGTCTAAAGTTGGTTCTGCAGGTTTAATTATGGCAATTGTAGGCGGTGCTTTAATGCCACCTTTACAGGGTTTAATTATAGATATGGGAGGTACAGGAGTATCAGATACCACAATAGCTGGTGTGTCAGAAATTAATTTCTCTTTTGTACTACCATTAATATGCTTTGTCTACATAGCTTGGTATGGGTATTTAGTGTACAAAAAGCACGAAAATAAAGTGGCAACAACTGTTTAATTACACAAACATTTTTAGTGATGTTGTAAATTTAAAGTTACATATAAAGTAATGTTTCTCTTTTATTTGTAATTTGGGTTTTAAATAATTAGCATTTAAACTATGATAGTATTGGTTGGTGGTTACACAGAAAAAATGTCTGAAACCCTAATAGGTAAAAGTAAAGGTATTTACATTTTAAATTGGAATGAAGACGAAGGAACTACTACCCAAATAGGGCACTTACCACTAAAAAATCCTAGTTATTTTACGTACAATACTAAAAATGATTGTTTGTATGTTATTGAAGAAATAGCATATGAAGATACTCCAAAACTAAAAGTATTTAAACACAACGGTAATGGTAGTTATACCAATATAGATGAAAAATACATTCACGGTGCATACCCTTGCCATATAGCCATATCACCAAACGGTAAAGAGGTTGCTGTTGCCAATTACGGTACAGGAAACGCAGAGATCTATGCCATACAAAAAAACGGCTTTGTGCAAAATGCACAAATTTTACAGCATACCGGCAAAGGTGTAAACCCAGGCAGACAAGAAGGTCCGCATGCGCATATGTGTTTGTACCATAAAAACAGAATGTATGTAACAGATTTAGGTTTAGATGCTGTTAAAACCTATGAAAAAGGTAGTAATACAGGTTTCATGAACAGAGCTAACTTAGACTTTAAAGTAGCAGCTGGTAGCGGAGCCAGACATTGTGTTTTTCATCCTAAAAAAGATTTTGTGTATGTATTAACCGAAATGTTTGGTACTGTAAGTGTGTTTTCTACCAAGGACAGTAGTTTGTTGCAAACCATAAAATTATTGCCAGAATCGTTTACAGATTTACCAGGTGCGGCAGCCATCAGAATAACAGATAACGGAAAATTTTTATACGCATCAGAAAGAACCACTAGTCAAATTATTGTTTTTAAAATTGATAAAAAAACAGGAGAATTAACACTGGTAGAGCGTGTAGATGCAGGCGGAAAAGTACCAAGAGATTTTAACTTATCTCCGTCTGAAAAATGGTTGTTGGTAGCAGGGCAAAGTTCTGACGATGTTACTGTTTTTAAGCGTAATGAGGATTTAGGAACCCTATCACTATCACACAAAATAAAAGAACTAAACACGCCTACTTGCGTACTTTGGCATAAGGCTTAGTTAAAAGTTGTTTTTTTGTAGTATGACATTTGTCATAGTTGTTGCTTAAAATAGCCAGTATTTTTACCCTAAAATACGCTATATACATGTGCAATTTAGTTCAGAAATACAATATTCCAGGTCCAAGATATACTAGTTACCCAACAGTTCCGTATTGGGATATAAATACGTTCTCTGGTAAGGAGTGGGAGAACACTTTAATTAAATCTTTTAAAGAAAGTAACGCTACAGAGGGTATAAGTTTATACATACACTTACCTTTTTGTGAAAGCCTTTGTACGTTTTGTGGTTGTCATAAGCGTATTACCAAACGTCATGAAGTAGAAACACCTTATATACAAGCAGTGCTAAAAGAATGGCAGTTGTATTGTGCTATGTTGCCAGAAAAACCAATTGTAAAAGAATTGCATTTGGGTGGTGGTACACCAACATTTTTTACTCCAGAAAATTTACAAGCACTTATAAAAGGTATTTTTAGAAAAGCAGACAAAGCGGCGGAGTACGAGTTTAGTTTTGAAGGACATCCAAACAACACTACAAAAGAACATTTACAAGCATTATATAACGTAGGTTTTAGACGTGTAAGTTATGGCGTGCAAGATTATAACAGTACGGTACAAAAAGCAATAAACAGAGTACAGTCTTTTGAGAATGTAAAAAATGTAACAGAGTGGGCTAGAGAAATTGGGTATACCTCTATTGGGCACGATATTATTTTTGGATTGCCACACCAAACATTAGAACACGTAGAAGAAACCATTTTAAAAACAAAAGAGTTGTTACCAGACAGGTTGGCTTTTTACAGTTACGCACACGTGCCGTGGTTAAAAGGTAATGGACAACGTGGTTATAGAGATGAAGATTTGCCAACTGCTACAGAAAAAAGAGAACAGTATGAAAAAGGAAAAGACTTACTTGCCAAAGTAGGGTATAAGGAAATTGGTATGGACCATTTTGCTTTAAAAACCGATAGCTTATATGCATCTATGGAAAACAATAATTTACATAGAAACTTTATGGGCTATACAGCATCTAAAACCCAAGTAATGATAGGTTTGGGTGTATCTAGTATTAGCGATAGCTGGTATAGTTTTGCTCAAAATGTAAAAAGTTTAGAAGAATACAATCATTTAGTATTTAATAATATAATTCCTATTTATAGAGGGCATATTTTAACACAAGAAGATCGTGTAATTAGAAAACATATTTTAAATTTGATGTGTAGGCTAGAGACTTCTTGGAGTACTAATGATGAAGAATTTGAGCTGTTGCCAAGTACTTTAGAAAAATTAGAAGAAATGGAACATGATGGTCTTATAGAAATTTCTGCTACAAAACTTACAGTATTAGATAAGGGTAGACCCTTTATTAGAAATATATGTATGGCTTTTGATGTTTTAATGCATAAAAAAGCGCCCCAAACAAGACTATTTTCAATGACAATATAATTATAACCTATAAATGTAAACTATGAAAAAAATTATTGTACCAGTAGACTTTTCAGATCAATCTAGTTATGCGCTAGAAGTAGCAGCATCTTTAGCTAAAACGCATAGTGCAGAAATTATTATTTTGCATATGCTAGAGCTTAACTCTGTTATGATTTCTTCTGAAGGTATGCCGCAAGAGCAAGTTGTATTTTTACTAAAGTTAACAGAAAAAAGGTTAAACGAATTTTTAGACAAACCATTTTTAAAAGATATAACCGTAACACCTATTATAAAACATTACAAGGTTTTTAGTGAGGTTAATGAGGTTGCAGAAGACCACAAAGCAGATTTAATTGTTATGGGTTCTCACGGAGTAGATGGTTTAGAAGAAATTTTTATAGGTAGCAACACAGAACGTGTGGTACGTAATGCAAACATACCTGTATTAATTATAAAAGAGCAGATAAAAGATTTTGATGTACAGTCTATAGTATACGCATCTAATTTTGAAGTAGAAGGTGTTAAAGCTTTTCACAAGGTAAAAGCCTTTGCAGATCTTTTAAAAGCACAGGTTAATTATGTGTATATAAACACACCAGGAGATAACTTTTTAAGTACAGAAGATACATATACAAGAATAGCAGAGTTTATATCTACAGCCAACGCAGCAGTAGAAGTAGAAATTTATAATGACTATACGGTAGAAAAAGGAATTCTTAATTACAGCAGTACTACCAACGCAGATTTAATTGCAATGGCAACACATGGCAGAAAAGGATTATCTCACTTTTTTATGGGCAGTATAGGAGAAGATATTGCCAACCACGCAAGTGTACCCGTAGTAACATTTAAAATATAAGCATAAAAAAAGCAGGTTGTAAAAAACCTGCTTTTTCAATTTTTAACCAATCATTAACCACTAATCATTGTTTCTTCTTATTGCTATTCATTAAAAAACCTACAACTATTGCAACTAGTATAACACATACTAAAGCAAAAATGGCAATCATTATTTTACCATTATTTAAGTTTGATAATATTATAGATAAATTCATAGTCTGGTGTTGTATTTAAGTTTAATACTGTAAAGGTATTAGCTATGTACAAATTATAATATGATATTTATCAGGTTACAAAAAAAGTACAACTTAAATAGCTGTACTAGTACTAAATACTGCTATTAGTAATAGTATAAGTATAATAGTTACAATTGCAAAAGCGGCAATAGTTATTTTGTTGTTTTGAAAAAAGTAATTACTTGTTTTCTTCTCTTTATCCTTAATAAACTTAATATCTTCTTCTCCTTGTTTTACATCTTTCTTCATTGTTCTTGTTTTTAGTTTGTACACAATTATACAAGATTTTAGAGTCAATTATTAGCGCTAATCATTTAAAAAATAGCGCAAAAGCTTTGTATTAAATGAGTTAAGTTTTTGTTTAATTACGTCAATACAAGCGTAAAAGAAATAGGACATTTGTATAACAAACAAATAAAAACATAAAGACATGAGTAACAATAGCAACACATTATTAGGAGTATTAGCCGGAACCGCAGTAGGAGCAACATTAGGAATTTTGTTTGCACCAGATAAAGGTATAAACACAAGAAGAAAACTTGTAGATGAAGCGGTAGCAACAAAAGAATCTATTGCAGATAGTGCTTTAGACTTAAGAAACACAGTAGCTGCAACTGTAGCAACAAATAAAGAAACATTAGATACTAAAATAGAAAACTTAGTTTCTGATGCCAGTTACAAAGCAGACGATGTAATTAACCAATTAGAAGGTAAATTAAAAGAGCTAAAAGCTAAGAACAAAAAATTACAGAAGTCATAATGAGTGTAATAAACTCCATAGACAAAACGGCAACTGAAGCTGCAGCGACTGGAAAAAAATACGTAGATGTAACTAAAAAATACTACGAGTTAAAAGTTTTTCAGCAGTTAACAAGTACATCATCCTATGTTGTAAAAACAGTTATAATAGGAGGCTTATTATTGTTAGCATTTTTGTTTATGGCAATATCCGCTGCAATAGCTTTAGGAGAATTGTTTAACAGCGTACCACTAGGGTATTTGGCAGTAGGAGGAATTTTTATACTGTTTGGCCTGTTGGTATATAGCAGAAGAACGTTTATAGATAAAATATTAATTAAAAATATGTCTAAGACTTATTTTGATTAAACCACAGACTATGCAATACACATCATTTAGACAAATAGAGGTAGATTTAAAAAGGCTTAGTTTAGAACGACAAATTTTAGTAGAAGAATTAAAAGCACAAAAACACCAAGTTGCAGAAGATTTAAAACCTTACAACTGGGTAAACTGGGCGTATAAATTAGCCCGTAAATACGGTGCACTACTTTTGGTAAAAAAACTATTTAAATAGTAAGTATTACTGGACTTGTAACACAAAAAAAACAGAGACTATGAGTAATGAATATGCAAAAAACGAAAGAGACAACATAGAAAAATACCAAAGCCAAGGGTACAAAAGTAACTTTAGCGTGGTAAATGGCAAATTGGTAGATCTAGAAGAGAAAACCAAATATACGCCACAAGAAGTTTTTGTGGTACAAGAGCACAGGTACGAGGGTATGAGTAACCCGTCTGATATGTCTATACTATACGTTATAGAAACAAAAGACAACAATAAAGGTACAGCCTTAATTGGTTATGGCCCAACAGGTAATTTAAACGCGGCAGAGTTTTTTAAAGATATACCTAAACAAAATTATAAAAGTTAAGACTGTCCCCAATACAACCCCACAGTAAAAAAAAGCAACACTATTATGGTGTTGCTTTTTTGTATAATACAGTTTGTTAATAACAGCAAAATGTAAATTACACCTAAAAACAAACCATTTATAAATTATTTTAAGACAATTACACATATCCGTAATTGGGGTAAAAAAAATAGTTATAAATTGTAAGAAAATTACTAAACGTTAATTTGTTTATTAAACATAGTTATGCAATGTATAAACACAATTAACCTATTTTATAGATATTAAAACTTATTGTAAGAGTCGAGACTGTTCCCCAAGAGAACCTCTCTTTTAAAAAGAGCAGCACTATTTTTAGTGTTGCTTTTTTGTTTTTAGCAACTTACTATTAAAAATATACCACAGGTAAACTATTTTAGGGCAATTACACATATCCGTAATTAAGGTATAAAAAATGTTTTTATATTGTAAGAAAAATAACAGCTATAAGTGTAATATGTGCGTTTATACAACCATATTGGCGGAATAAACGCAATGATTTGAGTTTATATGTAGTTAGCACAAATTTGAAAAACACCTTATGAAAGAAGAAAAAGATTCTAAAGTTTCAACATCAAAGGAAGAAAAGAAAGAAAAAGTTTATAATGTTGAGTCTATTTATGAAACTTATTTTGAAAATCTTAATAGTGTCAAACTATACTTTAATAAGTTTGGAAATTTAGCATCTGGCGAAGACGAATCTATAAAAGAAAAGTCTAAAGAATTTTTTGACCAAGCACTATCTGAAATAAAGGAAGAATTGAAATTTGTTGAAAATAAAGAGGATAACACTTTATCAAAAGAGCAAGTTGAAACTTATCTAACTAAATTCGCAAGAAAAATAAAAAAACAGCCAAGAATATCACCAAGGAACTACGAAATACTTTCTCGAAGTTCTTTCCTAATGCTTAATAATTATTTCGAATATTTAATCGCTGACCTTCTTAGTTACTATTACAATAAATTTAAAAACTCTCTTAACGAAAAGGAATTTAAATTCACACTCAAAGAGCTTAATGAATATGATAGTATTGAAGAAGCAACTAAAGATTTAATTGTAAAAGAAGTAGAAAGTTTGATTATCGATAAATCGTTTAATGAAATTCTTGAACATTTTGAAGATAAACTCTCTATTTCGCTCGAAAAAGAATTAATAAAATGGGATGAAATAATTGAAATCAGGGAACGAAGACATTTAATAGTTCACAATTCTTCTGTTGTAAACAAAAAATACATTTCAAGAACAAAAAACCCTTTTAATTATAAAATTGGAGATTTAGTTCATATTGATAAGGACTATTTTTTTAAATCTTGGTCCCAATTTAAACTTGCAGGACAACTATTAATTTTTAACTGTTGGGGAAATTGGGACAAGGACAACATTGATAATGCAATATATGAGATAATGATTCAAACTTTCGCGGACTTAAATGCAAAAAATTATGATCTTGTCTGTAAAACTTGTAAATATTCCGAACAAATCGAGCCAAAGAATGAAGACCAAGAAGATTATATTCTTCGAATTAAGGTTAATAATGCCATTTCACTTAAAAAGCAAAATAAAGATATCGAGGTAAAGAAAGTTTTAAAGAAAATAAAAGTCGGAACTGCAACACCTATTTTTAAAATTGCTCACAATATTTTGAGCGATAAATACGATGATTTAGAAGAACTTTTTACTCAAGCAATAATCGTTGATAAATTAATTATTGATTCTTATTTAGAATGGCCAATTTTTGATTTTGTAAGAGAAAAAGATGAGATAAATAAAAGACTAATTAAAACTTTTAAGGACTAAAAAACTTGTGCTAACAACGCATATAATTTATTGCTAGTTATAGCTTACTTACGAATTCTTAAGCTTTGGGAATAGCGGATTTTCCATTCGGTTTGTATTTGCTAAATTAGGTGCTTAACCACGCACTAACTATATACAAATACGTTGTACATCATTTAAGCATTATATTAAAGTTATTATTTGATGGAAGAAAAGTTAGTGATGAGTATAGCAGAAAAATGTAGTGTTAATCCAACAAAACTATTGGAACGGACAGACATAAAAAATGAGTTAGGATTCGTAGGGAAATAAATACTACAGTTAAATGAAACAGTACAGTTTAAATGAAAAGATAATAGTACTTAAGGCAAAAAAAAGCCCACTCTTTATTAGAGTTGTTATGTTCTTTTTTGCTTTTACATCATTTCTTATACCATTAGTAGCTACTATTATGTCAATTGCAATTGGAAAAGGATTACAGATAGGGTACTTTATTGGTTTATTCTTATTTGGACTTATAGGGTTTAGACTTTTAAAAATAGCTCTTTGGAATACTTATGGTAAAGAGACTATTATCTGGAATTCATCAACATTAAAATACGAAGCAAATTATGGATGGTTTAAGGATCAAACCAAAACTATAAAATTTAATAAGATAGATTTTTTTATAAATAAAATAGGATACGCAGAAGAAAAAATAGGAACATTGGTTATAGGGGATGAAAGTAAAAAAATAGAATCAGCTATTAAAATACCAACAGTTCAGATTAAGGAATTGATAGTGAAATTAAAAGAGATAGAACAAACTGGTTTATAACTATAATTAAGGCAAATTAGCTTATTATGCAAGCAATGATTATTCAAAAAAAACTGATGAAAAAACAAACATTCCTTCTCCTTTTTATTATTCTAATGTTACAAAGTTATATTGTAAAATCTCAGCAAACATTTGTAACTCCCTCAAGTTATATAGATAGTATTTTTAGTGCTGTAGAAAATAATGATTTTAAAAAATTTAGAAGACAGTTTGACTCTAGTGAATTAAAAAGGATTGACCACTTGAAGAAAACACAAAAAGGAAGTAAAATGCTTGAGAATTTTATTCTTTATGTAGATAATCAAGAAAAGATAATAGCAAAGAATTACAGGGATATAAGAGATACTATAAAAAAGTATAATCTAAAACTTGATAATCAATATTATAATACATTTAAATATTATATAAAACCAAATGCAAATAATGAACCAGATGAGAGAACAGCTAGCGTAAGTTTTAATTTCTTAAAAGATTCTTTATTGATTACCATTTCTCCCTATTACTATAAATTGCATAGATATAATAACCAGTGGGTTTCTAAAAATAAATTAGAATTAGAAAATTATAAACTTAGTAAAATTTCTTCTCAAAAAACGTACTTTATTAATGAGTTAAATGAAGACTTTTATACTTATGGCGTCAAAATTTTTAATCTAATTAAGAATAAAGATTTCAAAAAATTAAGTAAAGAATACCCTCAGGAAAAAGAATATGATTTATTAGATGCTCCAATGTGGTCAGTAAGAGAACTTCCTAATTATTTACGGGAAAATAAGGCTAAATTAAATAAGGGTTTATATAAGTTAGAAATTTTAGAGTCAATTATACCTGAAAAAACACAGGTTAGATGGCACAAAAAACAATACAGATATGAGGCTAATATGGAGATAAGGTTATTTGTGAAAACTAGTAAAGGAGATAGGTATTTAAATATAATTTGTTTACCTACAAAAAATAGGATAATGCTTTTTAAAATAGATACAGATCTAGATTTATCTTAATCATAATTAAGTACAAGAGTAACAAATGGAATTTATACAGAATAAACAATATACAATACTAATTGTACTTGTTTTTTAATTCTAGGTTCTTTATTTGTACTAATAGGAATTAAATCTTGAGCTGTTATAAAGGGTATTAAAAAAAAGCGGAATTGAATATATAGACAAAATACTATTCTATGAGACTGATAAAGAAGGGTATATAATACCTGCAATTGAATTTAAAACCAGATGCAAAACTTTTTAAACAAATAGCTGAAAAAAGTAGCAACTATAATAAATCTGGATTATTAAAAATAAACAAATATGGAAAAACTACTCACAACTACTTTGTTAATATGTTGTCTTACTGTCTTTGGACAGGAAAAAAAATCAGAAGAAACTATTTTTGTGGTTAAGGAAGAACAGGCAATTTTTTTTGGTTGTGAAAAAATAGGTGGAAAAACTGCAAGAGAAAAATGCACGTACCAAAAGATCTATGAATATATAGGTAAAAATATCGATAGTAAATTAGCTATAAAAGAGGGAATAAAGGGTAAATATAAAATTAAAGTTACTATTAAAATTGATAGAGAAGGTAATATTTCAGAAACAATTACGGATTCTGAACACAAGAAAATTGATAGAAAAATTAAAAAATCTTTTAAAAAGTTTCCTCAAATGATTCCGAATAAACAAAATAATATAAAAAGAGCAACCTCTTTCACTATTCCTTTGATATTAATAGGTAAATAAAAAAAATGCTACATAAAATCTTTAATATATTCACGGGCTTTATTTTTATAATTCTTTTATTGATTTTATGGTTGTCAAGTATAAAAGTGATTTATCTAAATTTAAAACACTTTGGAGAAACTAAATCCGGCATCATAATAGATACAGATTACAGAAAAGGGTCCGAATCTGACGCAGAAAGAGGTACATATTTAAATACCATACTCACAGATGTTAGAACCGATACCATTTATGGCGGAAGTTTAACTAGATATGATATAGGAGATAAAGTGAAAGTTAATTACAGAGGAACTGGAGGTAATACTATATTTGAGGTTAATGGAATTAAAAAAGGCTCTAAATATGGTGCTTGGGATTTTTTATCACCAATACTGTTGTTGTTCTCATCCTTTATGCTGTATAAGTTGGTTTTGTTATTTCGACAAAATTTATTGTTCTATCTTAAAAAAAAATAAAAACTAACTAATTGTTATCACACGCTACAAGTAATAGCATCAATTACAGAATAAACGTACAAATATTGTTTTTTTAGTACCACAGAAATTTATTACAACTATGTTGCATTAGTAAAATGTATGTTTATATTTGCAACTTAGTCGCATTAAATAAATATATATTGAAATTAACTTTAATTAAACCAGATACTTTTGGTGCAGTTGCCAGTACGTTGTGTGTAATTCATTGCGTTGCCACACCTTTTATTTTTATAGCCCATACTTGTGCTGCAGGTGGCTGTGAAACCAGTCCTGTGTGGTGGAAAAGCTTAGATTATATCTTTTTAATTGTTTCGTTTTTTGCGGTATTACAATCTACAAAAAATACATCTAAAAGTTTTATGAAACCCTTGTTGTGGTTAAGTTGGTTTAGCCTGTTTTTTTTAATTGTAAACGAAAAAATACAGTTACTTTCTTTACCAGAAACAGTAACCTATGTTGTTGCGCTTGTACTTGCAGCATTACATATTTATAATTTAAAATTTTGCCAGTGTAAAACCGATAAATGTTGTGTGAATAATGGATAATACTAAAAAAGAAATACTAGGAGACAACCATATAGCTACAAGCGTAGATACTCCTTTACGTGCAGATGCTTTTAATAAGACAGCTGATGAAAAAATAGAAGTTATTCAGCATCATTTTAAAAAAATAATGGAAGAGCTAGGTTTAGATCTAACAGATGATAGTTTATCTGGTACACCGTATAGGTTTGCTAAAATGTATGTAAAAGAGCTTTTTTATGGTTTAGACCCTAAGAATAAGCCAAAATTATCGGTTTTTGAAAACAAGTATGCCTATAAAAAAATGTTGGTAGAGCAAAACATAACTATAGACTCCTCTTGTGAGCATCATTTTTTACCAATAACAGGTTTTGCACATATTGCATATGTACCAAAGGATAAGGTTATAGGATTGTCTAAAATTAATCGTTTGGTAGATTATTATTCGCACAGGCCACAGGTACAAGAAAGGCTATCTTTACAAATATTAAAAGACTTGCAAAATACATTAGAAACAGAAGATGTTATTGTAATGATTAGCGCCAAACATTTGTGTGTGTCATCTAGAGGAATAAAAGACAAAAGTAGTTACACTACAACACTAGAGTATGGTGGCTGCTTTGCAAATGAACAAACCAGAAACGATTTTTTATCAATTATAGAAAAAACTACTTTATAAAAATTATGTTTTAAATTTTAGTATTAGCCTTCATAATTGTATTTGTTTTTATTTGTTGTACAGGGATTATTGTGACCAAGTCATCAAATTTAAATATCAAAAATACAAACCACTCACTATCAGTTATTCTTTTCTTTCTTATAATTGTTTCTTGTGATAAGAAAATAACGTTTGAGCAGCAAATTAGTCAAAGATGTTTATCAAAAAAAAATAGCGAGTGGTTTTTATGAGGGAAATTACAAAAGTTACATATGTAGTTTCAATCAGTTTATAATTGAACTTACTAATACATTTTTAAGATTATTCTACAGCCCAAAAAGAATGCACTTATACTTAGGTTAAATATTAGTATAGTTTGTGTTTTTATTAAGAATTTATTTGTTAATTTTAATGTTAAGGATGTTGATTAATTATAGTTATCAGTTTAAGTGAAATCTATTTAAAAAATAAAAATGGGCTTATTTGGCAAAAAGAAAAAAGAAAATGTACCTGCAGATAAAGAAAGGTACGCTAGAGTACTTAATTACATAAAAATTGATGCAATAAACGGAAAACCTCTGGAGACTTTTTTTTGGGAATATAGCAAACAGAGAAAGGGTTTATTTGCGGGTAAATTAGAAATTATTTATCTAGAAGAAGGAGGCTATGAGGTTTTTGCTCATGGCGCAACATACCAGACCAAAACTACACAAATACATATATCTGTTGAAGCTGGAAAAAATTACATTTTAGGAGCAGGTATACTTGAAGATGATACGGAAGGTTTGTATTTTGAAGAGCGCTAACAAAGTTTACTCTCTAATAACTGCTTAATTTTGTTTCTGATGTATATTTTAAATATATTTATTATAATCATCACTATATAAGTATATTAAGTTTTAATTAAATCAACAATCATGACTAAAAAAAGTATTGCTTTCCTGATATTAATATTTACTATTTTAACTTCTTGCAAAGAGAATAAAACTTCTGAGAGTTATAACGATACTCAAGAAATTGTTGATGCATCAGCAAAAGAAAATTTAAACTTAGACCAATCAGATTTATATTGTAAAGTACAGATAGGTAGTACAGAGAAGGAAGCCTTAAGTTATGACCTAAAAAGCTCTAATACACTTAAAAAAGGCTTTATTACAACCACTTTTAGTATAAGTTTAGCGGAGGAAATGTATAATAATACTCCTTTAGATATTGAGCTTATGATGCATAATAAATCTAATTCACCAAAATTAAATACAGGAACTTACCCTATAAAAGGTCTAATGGCTCCTGATGAAGGTTTAGTTTCTTATTTTGATATTATTGGAAATGTAGTTGATATGGAATCTTACCAAAATGCCATTGACGCTAATATTTTAGATGATCTGGAAGATAACTTTGTTATTCTGCCAGAAGGAGCAAATAAATTAATTATAGAGTCTTCAGGTAATCTTACAGACGAGGAAGATGGTGAGTTTTATAAAATGGGCAAACAATTACTAAAAGGGAATTTAGAAGTGCTGTTATTAAGAGTTAGTACAAAAGAAAAAGTTAATTTAAGAGTTGACTTTAAAATTATAAATGAATGTGGTATCAGTAAAAAAATATAATAAGCTTGTGTTAACTAGCAAAAAAAAGTCCCTTATCTAATTAAAGACAAGGGACTTTTTTTTGCGCTTGTATTATTACTAGAAAGCACCAATAAAGTGACTACCAGTTGTGTTAACCAATTCTGCACCTTTAGTTACGGCACCAGTTTCTGTATCTACAATGTAAATATTTCCGTTTTCACCTACAGGAGCTTGTGTAAGGTAAATTTCGTTTCCATCTACAGCATATCCTTGGTATTGAAACAACTCAAAATTAACGTTGTAAGGAATGTCATTTATTTTTGTTGCTGTTTTAGCATTTAAATCAACCAAAGCAAAAAAGCTTTCTCCTCTACCAGAAATACCTTCTGCAGATCCATCATGGCGGTAAGCTAATACTGCTTTTCCGTTTGCTGCTGGTCTCCAAGCTAAAACGTAAGCACCTGTTACACCTAAAGCATCATCTAAGTTAAAGTCATAAGAGTTATCATATAAATTATCCGCTCCAATTTTTAAGATGTGAGAACCATCAGGATCGCTTTGGTTAGCTTGGTAAACACTACCATTATATTCAAAAGAGTTTATACTACGGTAACCGTTTGTATTTCCAAATCCAACAGTAGATGTAATAACAGTAGGGTTTAATAAAGAAGGGTAATCTAATACAATAGTTTTAGATCCTAAAATTTCATAATCACTGTCAGATTCTAAAGTAGCTGGGTTTATTTTGCTAACACGTGCTCCAATATATAATTTATCTCCGGCAGCATTTAATGTAGGCATATCAATTCTAGAAATGTAATATCCTAAAGCTTCCTCTTCTGTACTTAATCCTATTTCGTGCTCTTCAAATGCATTAATTTTAGAGTCTACTAAGTCTAAGGTAACAATACCAATAGTCTGGCTTGTGCGTATGTAGCTATCATCTGTAACGTCATTAGGTGTGCCGTTATCGTCTACTTGGTGTTCTGTAGATACATAAACTGCAGAGCCAGTGTTGTCACCATCAAAAAGTTTAATCCATCTTGGAGCAGTACCAACGTAAGGAGCAATACTAACTTCAGAACCAGTTGGCGTAAAATCTTGTCCGCCGTTTACAGTATATTTTGTGTAATTACCGCCAGTGTCACCAGCATAACTAATATTAAATACAGTGCTACCATCTTCAGATGATTGTAACCTTGCTGTTCTGTTAGACGGTACAATAAATCCGTTATCAAAAGGAGCTATAGATACAGTTGGGTCTTTAGCATCTTCACTAGTTAAAGAATAAATTAAAGTACCACCATTACCATCTCCAGGATTGTCTCCCATTTTAGCAGCAGCAACAGTTATCCATCTGCCTTCGGTAGGTTGCTCTGGAGTTGTTGGTGTGTCACCACCATTGTCATCACTACTACAAGAAGCTAATAACCCTAAAGTAGCAAATGCTACTGCAAAAGATTTAATATGTGTTAAGTTACTTTTCATTTTATATAATATTTAAAAAATTAAAATTTATTTATTGTATAATTAAGTTTTAGGTAAAAGGCTCTCCCTGGTTTTTGTACCGATAAATTGTCGTACACAGGTTCATCAAAAATGTTTTTAATATCAAAGCTGGCAACTAGTTTTTTGTTAGGAAAAGCGTAGCTTAATCCAAAATCTTGTACTAGTTGTGTAGGTACTTTAAAAAACTCATCACCAACAGTATTTTTTCCTTGTGGTGGTAGGTAAGAGAACTCATCTGTAAAGTACATTGTATAAAAAAGGTTTAACCTAGATTTTTGTTGTATCACATTTTTAAAAGAGTAGCGTATATTACCATTCATAGTAAAAAATGGTGTGTTTGGTACAGCTATATCTACACCGTTATTTACAATGTTTAAGCTAAAACGTGAAGCATTAAAGTTTAAATTAAAGTTGTTGTTAAACGTGTAATTTAATTGTGCATCTATACCTTTAGATGTCCCACTACCTTGGTTTACATAAACTATTAGTTCGTCATCAATATTTAAAGACGTTTCTATAGGCAAACCAATACGGTCTTTTATATTTCTGGTAAATAAATTAGCGCCAATTGTAAATTTGTGTTTTTTAATAGATAATGCTCCAAGCCTAAAACCTAGATTGTAATTATTACTTTGCTCTGGGTTAATACTTGGGTTAGCAACTACATTGTCACCATCGTTACCAAAAACTTCAGTTTCATTAGGTAATCTTATGGCTTTTTCTGCAGAAGTTAAAAGAGTAAAGTTTGGAGAAAAGGCATAAGAAGCAGCAAAACCGTAACCATTAAACTTTTTATTGCTGCTAATTATGTCATCAATAATAACAGAATTGCCATTTTCATCTTCTGCAATTTCTGGATCTATGTTTACAGTCTTTTGTTGGTATAATTTACCAAAAACACTAGTTTTTAGTCTGTTTTCTATAGCAGACAACTCATAACTTAAAGCAAAAATATTTTTATGTAAGTCTCTAGATCCTTTAAATGTGTTTTCTAAAACAGATTGTAACTCATCACTATCCTCACGGTCAATTCCGCTATATACGTGGTTGGCTAAAATTTTATGATTGTTATTAAAGGCATAAGAAACTCCTGTTCTAATAGATCCTACTTTTCTGTTTATGGCAGCTAAAGTTGGTCCGCCTTCTTGCTGAGACCTCCAGGTGTATTGGTACTCATCACCTCTAAAGTCTATTGCTCTTTCTCCGTTCCAGCTGTAAGCCCAAGAAACAGTATCATTAACAGTACGGTTTCTTTTACCATAAATTCCGTTAACAGTTACATCTAAACCTTTAGTAAATAAATCCTTTTTTTGGTATGTTAAATTTGCAAGTAGTGCGTTAGATTTTAAAAATCTGTCTTTGTATGGCGTAATAGTCATAAAAGCTCCGTGTTGCACCTCTTTGTAATCATCAGATCCAGTAACACCTACAAAAAACTGATCTGCCCACTTTACATCTGTATAACCTATTTGTAACATACCACCAGTAGACCTGTAAGCATCGTTAAATCTGCGTGCAGTTATTGGGGTTTGTACACCGCCCAAACCGGTAACTACAACACTTCTGCCAGATACTTTATAATCATTATCTGAATAGTTGTGAAAAAGCGATGTTTTTACGGTAAAACCAGTATCATTAAACCTATACAAACCATTAACGCTTGCTTGTAAAGTGTTAAATGAACCGTAAGAAACAGAAGCGTTTAAATTTGTTTTAGCATTATTATGTAATACAATATTAATGGCTCCGCCTAAGGCATCATCTGCTAAATGACCAGGAACAACACCTTTATACACCTCAATATTTTTTATCATTGAAGGAGGTATGCTGTTTAAGTTAAATGATGAGCCATACATAGAACTAGGAATACCGTCTATAAAAATACGTACAGCACTACCAGATAATCCGTTAAGGCTATAACTAACATCTGACCCCAAACCACCATTTTGTCTAATTTTTACACCTACAGTAGTGTTAAGCAACTCGTTAGTTTGTATGTTTCTGATGCTAGCTTCCTCTGTTTTAACTACGTTAACGGCAAAACCTTGAGTCTCAATTTCGGTTTCTTTAGTTTTTCCGTTTACCAAAACCTCATTTAGCTCATTATCTTGGTTGTAGCTAAGTGTATGCTTAATTTTTGTGTTTTGTTTATTAACTACAATAGTCACTTTTTCTATTTCCTTGCCATAGTATTTTATGGCAATGGTGTGGCTGCCATAGGGTAAATTTTGCAACGTAAAAAAGCCTTTAGCATTAGTATATGTGTGTGTTATAGGTTTTTTTGTAAAAACAGTGGCCTCTGCAACAGGGTTTCCATTTTTAAAAGAAATAACTCCAGTAACAGTACCTGTTTTAGTCTCATAGGCAGCTTGCGAGAACACAGAAAAAGTAAATAACAGGCTTAAAACCGACACTATTTTTAACATACAATTAAAAAAATATTTATATTTATTAAGACTTAGTCTAAATTAATTTAGTTTTGCAAATCTAAGTTTTGAACTGTTGATACAAATAACGCAAACGGAAGTTTTAATAACGTATTAAGAAATAATGAGTCTAGGATTAAAAAGTTTTACATATTCTAATACAAGCAGTATGCATATTGTTGTAGATGATGCGTTGACAGATGTATTAGAAGAAAATTGCCTTAGTACTTTTGTAAATGAAGAAAACAAAGGTATTAGCCTAAACTCTAATTACTTTATTGCGTTTACAAAAAACACTACTATTAAAAAACGTATAGAGCATAGTGTTTTTTGTGATTTTCCATTATTTAAAATACATTTTTCTTTAAAGGGTAGTTACGTGTATATGCCAACAACTAGTGTGTACGCACCTGTAGAAATACAACAAGGCTATTGTAATTTATTTTATGCTCCTGTGCTTAGCGGATCAGAAATTTTTACAAAAGGAGAAACTAAAACTTTAGAGGTTTATTTTACTAAAAATACTTTAGAGAAGTTAATAGGTAAAGCAGACCAAACTAATATAGACGGTTTGCATACCAAATTAAATATAGATCATTTTTTTAGCTACTTTAAAAAGAGCAAGCGAATA
Organism: Cellulophaga sp. RHA19; assembly: GCF_002813425.1. Classification (NCBI taxonomy): domain Bacteria; kingdom Pseudomonadati; phylum Bacteroidota; class Flavobacteriia; order Flavobacteriales; family Flavobacteriaceae; genus Cellulophaga; species Cellulophaga sp. RHA19. Next base: position 3,799,885 of record NZ_PHUL01000001.1, on the reverse strand, counting down.
CCTTTAAAATTAAGAAACCAAATAAACGAAATTATAAACTGTACGTATGTAGGAGATTTAAAACATAACTATATACAAAGTAGACTTGCCATTTTAATTGTAGATTTTTTAATGGATAAGACCAAACCAGTTGTAGAAAGCAAAAAACTACCAGAAGCAGATTACTTAGCAATTGTAAAGGTAGAAGAATATTGTAGGTTAAATTTAAAAAGCAAATTAACTATAATTGGCTTATCTCAAATAGCGGGTTTTAATACCACAAAACTAAAAAGCGATTTTAAAAAAGTATACAAAACCACCATTTTTAAGCACATTACCCAATTACGTATGGACAAAGCCAGACAATTGATACAAGAAGAAGGTATGTCTATTGCAGAGGTATCTTACGAGGTTGGTTACTCTAATCCACAACATTTTACGGCAGCTTTTAAAAAAACAATAGGTTATTTACCAAGTAAGTTAATTAAGTAACCACTAATTCACCAATTCTTGTTCTTCTTTTAATCTAAAGCAGCGTTCTTCACCTAAGTAATTTGGGTCTCCGTGTTTCTCAGACCAAAAGCCATCTAAAATATCTTTGCTAATACATTTATATACCACAACACCTTTGTAGGTAGCATTATCTTCGCCTTTGTAATTAAAGTTAATTACCAAAATATTGTCTTTAAAAAAGCCTGTACCTAATTGGTATTGCTCATTACCTATTAACCATTTTGCTTTTATACGATTATTTGTATCTAACGCTAAAACTAGTGTGCCTTTATAAGTTGTTTTTTCGGCATTTTGGTTGTTTCCCATAATAGCATAGGTGCCAGGTAATTCTTCAATCTTCATAGGTGTAGTAATTTAGCTTTACCGTAAGCTATTGTTTGTATACAAATGTAAACACTTAAAAGTAATATCATATTTTACAACAGTAATCTTCCTTGCAAAATTGTTGAATAAAAAATCTATTTTTAATCATTCTAAATAAAAATAGTTCTTATATTTGCGCCTTATCAATACTAAATCTAAATAAACAAATAAGCTTTATTTATCTAAATACAATCAAAATGAAAAAAATTACAACACTTGTTTTACTACTGTTTGTAGGTACTATTGCCGCACAAGACGCAAATGTTTTTTGGTCTCGTGGTTTTTTTACGCCAAATACTACAGTTAAAGATGTGCAAGAAAAAGAGGCTGCAGGTAACAGTGCTACGGCATTAAGCTCTAATAATTTTGATGCTACTACAAATGCTATTTTAGCTGGTGCATCTGCAGAGGTTGTAGATTACCTATTAAGTGTAAAAGGTAATGATGTAAATAAAATTACACATGACGGGCGTACTTACTTATTTTGGACAGCTATGAAAGGCAATTTGCCGTTAATGAAAAAGCTAATTAAACTTGGTGCAAAAACAGATGTTATAGATGATAAAGGTAGTACTGTATTGCTTTTTGCTGCCGGTGGCGGACAAACTAATCCTGAATTATATGATTTATTACTAGCAAATGGCGCTAAAATAACAGAGACTTCTCCTAAAGGTGCAAATGCTATTTTAAAATTAATTGGTGGTGCTAAAGATCTTAAAGATTTAAATTACTTTTTAGAAAAAGGATTAGACCTAAACCATACAGATAAAGAAGGGCATAACGCTGTAGATTATGCTGCACGTACAGGTAACAAAGCAATTATAGAGCAGTTAATTAAAAAAGGAATTGCTTATAAAGATACTAATGCAGACGGTAGTAATGCTATTTTAGTAGCTACAGAAGGCGGTAGAGGTCCTGGTAATAGTTTAGCGTTTTATAAGTATTTAGAAAGCTTAGGTATTAACCCAAATGTTACAGATAACAATGGTGTTACACCAATACACAACTTAGCTGGTCGTAACAAAGATGTTGCTATTTTTAATTACTTTATAGCTAAAGGAGTTAGCACTACCAAAGCAGATACAAAAGGTAATACTCCGCTAATGTATGCAGCTGGACGTAATAGTTTAGATGTAGTTAAGTTTTTTGGAGTTAAAAATTTAGACGCTAAAAATAAAGATGGTAAAACGGCATTAACTAATGCTGTTGCTTATAATGGTGCAGATGTAGTTACTTATTTAATAGATAAAGGCGCTGCTGTTAATGTAGTAGATGAAAAAGGAAACAATTTGGCATACTACTTGGTAAACTCTTACTCTAAAAGAAATAAAAAGGCGTTTACAGAAAAGTGGAATTTATTAAGTGCTAAAGGCTTAAATATGGCTCACGTACAAGAAGGTAAAAACAATATTTTGCACTTGGCTGTTGCTAAAAATAATAAAGATTTACTAGCTAAAATTACACCATTAAAGATTGATGTTAATGCTAAAAATGCAAACGGACTTACTCCTTTACATTTGGCAGCTATGACAACTAATAATGTAGACTTAATTAAGTATTTAATTAGTGTTGGAGCCAAAAAAGATGCTGTAACAGAGTTTGAAGAAACAGTGTACGACTTAGCTTCTGAGAACGAATTATTGAACAAAAACAAAATTGAATTTTTAAAATAATAAGTAATGAAATTTAAAGTAGCAATTATAGCAGTACTAGGTTTGTTTGTTATGGCAGCTTTTACAGCGGCACCTAAAACTAGCCAATATAAATGTATGATTCAGTTAAAAAATTACGAGGGTGAGGGTGCTTACGTTGTAGTTTCTTTATTAGATGCAGAAGGTAAATACGTAGAGACTTTAAATGTATTGGGAGATGATCCTGAGTGGTACCATGATTTAACCAAATGGTACAACTTTTTTGAAAAAAAGAAATCAAGTATAGATGCCATTACAGGAGCAACAATTAGCGGCGGAGAACGTGCTATTAAGGTTATTAAAATTGATGACGATAAAATAAACAATGGTTACAAAATACGTTTTGAAACTGCTGTTGAGGATCAAAAATATGTGGAGGACGATGTAACTTTTGAGCTTACTTCTGCCAGTGTAAACAGCAAAGTAGATGGTACAGGTTACATCCGTTACATACGTATGTTACCACAGAAATAATTAATTTATGACATTATCAGTTTGGAGATACAGTCACCTTGTGTTGGCTGTATCTTCTTCTATTTTTATTTTATTGGCAGCTGTAACGGGTTCTGTATTAGCGTTAGAGCCAATTAGCAATCGCATACAGCCATATACTACGGGAGATTTAGACCAAGTTACCGTTGCAGAATTTACAAGCACATTACAGCAAAAGTATGCAGAGGTTATTTCTGTAGAAATTGATAAAAATGATTGGGTTACTGCATCAGTAATAGACAAAGATGGTACCGATAAAATTATTTACGTTAACCCAAAAACAGGAGATAGTTTAGGCATACCTAAAGAGTCTAGCGCAGTTTTTAAGTTCGCAACCACATTACATCGTTCCTTATTTTTAAAAGGGATAGGTAGGTTTTTTGTAGGTTTATCTTCATTTTTACTATGTTTAATAAGCATTAGCGGTATTTTTCTAATTTTAAAAAAGCAAGGTGGTGTTAAAGGCTTTTTTAAACCTATAGTTAAAGAAAACTTTAATCCGTATTACCATACTCTTTTTGGTAAATGGTTGCTAATTCCTATTTTAGTTATAACGCTAACAGGCGTGTATTTATCTCTAGAACAATTTTCTGTACTGCCATCTGCCAAAATAGTACACCAAGAAGATACCTTGTTTGCAGAAGAACCAGTTATTCCTGTAGCAGATTTTAAAGTTTTTAAAGACACTAAATTATCCCAGGTTCGTAAAATAGAATATCCTTTTGCGCCTTTTCCAGAAAGTTACTTTTTACTACAATTAACAGACAAGGAGTATTTAGTAAACCAATTTAATGGTGATATTGTTAGTCAGGTTAACTATCCGTTTTATGTAATATTAACGTATTACAGCACACTTTTTCATACAGGGCAGGGGAGTATAGTATGGAGTATAGTTTTGTTATTGGCTTCTATTGGTATTTTGTTTTTTATGTATTCGGGCTTTAGCATAACGTTGCAACGTAGAAAATCTAGAATTAAAAACAAATACAAAAAGGACGACTGTGATTATGTTATTCTTATAGGATCTGAAAACGGAAACACCTTTTATTTTGCCAACGCATTATACTCGGAGTTACTGCGTTTGGGTAAAAAAGCATATTTAGCAGAACTAAACAGCTACAAGAGCTATAAAAATATGCAGCATTTGGTGGTCATGACATCTACCTACGGTACAGGAGAAGCGCCAACAAATGCCAAAAAGTTTAAAGCACTTTTAAACACACACCAGCAAGGTGCAAAGTTTAACTACTCGGTTGTAGGTTTTGGCTCTTTAGCATACCCAGACTATTGCAAATTTGCTTATGATGTAGATACTATGTTGCAAGCACACCCCAACAATAACCGTTTGGCAGATGTGTTTACCATAAACAACCAAAGTTTAGAGTCTTTTAATCAGTGGTTGTTAGCGTGGAGTAAGCAAGAAAATTTAAATATAAGTTTACCTAAAGCCATTGGTGGTAAAAAGAAACGTAAAACCTATACTTTTACCGTAACCAAACACACCAAGGCAGAAAATAATCCGGACGATACTTTTTGTATATACTTAAAACCAGTAGAAAAAGTGAAGTTTACCTCTGGAGATTTACTCTCTATTTTGGGCGAAAAAGACCAAAGAGAACGATTGTACTCTATTGGTAAATGGGATAAAAACGAGCTTGTTATAAGCGTTAAACGTCACCAAAAAGGCAGTGTATCTAATAGGTTACAAAACCTTGCTGTGGGTAACAAAATAAGCTGTGGAATAGTAAAAAACAAAGCGTTTCATTTGCCTAAAAAAGCAAAAAAAGCCCTGTTAATAGCAACTGGTACAGGTATTGGTCCTTATTTAGGGATGATACGCCAAAACACAGCACACAAAAAATTACACCTGTATTGGGGTGGGCGTACAGCAGCATCTTTTGAGCTGTACAAAAACCAATTAGAAGAACAACAGCAGGCAGGCAAACTAACCTCTTTACATTTGGCATTGTCTAGAGAACAAGCCCAAAAAGTATATGTACAAAACCTGTTAGAGGCAAATGGTAAAGAAGTTGCCCAACTTATTAAAAATAAAGGCTATATTTTAATTTGCGGCTCTATAAGTATGCAAAAAGAAGTTACTACGATTTTAGATACCATTTGTAAAAACCACCTAAAAAAGCCATTAAGTTACTACCAAAACAAAGGCCATATTTTAATGGACTGCTATTAAAAACAAATTAAAACCCGTAACTGTATGTTACGGGTTTTTTTGTGCCATTTATACTCTTTTTTAACCCAATTACGGATTCCCGTAATTGTACTACTAAAATTGGTTTTACATTGTGAGAAAATTAATAAAACTATTTAAAGCAATTTGGAAGTGTAATTTGAAAAGTCTTAGAAAATATGAAAAAAGAGTTGTTTTTGGTCGTAACATTATTAGGAATTACATTTTGTAATGCACAATATAATTTTGGTGCATCTTTAGGATATTCCACGGAGAATGTTATTGGATTTGATTTATTCTTAGTTAAAGAAAAAAATAGATTTCATATAGGTTATGGTTATCAGTTTAGTAATCAAATGAATGAAATAGTTAAGTCAAGAGAGTCCAATTACGGTCAATCAAAAATTGAAGATGGAGATTATTTATGGATGATAGATATTGGGTATAGTAGGTTGATAACTAATAAGTTAACTGTAAATCCAGAGTTGTCTTTGGGGAAGTTAACTGATTTTACTAATTATAGAGATGAAAGATTCAATGATGGAGGTTACTCTTTAATAAATAGTAAAGAAACACTTGTTGGCTTTGGTTTAAATATTGGATACTTTATAAGTGATGGTTTAGAACCATTTTTAGGGTTTAATTCTTTGAAAAAACTAAATTTTGGTATTAGATATTCACTATAATAAATAATAATAATACCCAATTATATCAATTAAACATACAAATTTCAAAATTAATTATTATGAGTAACAAAATTCTATTAGTATTATTTTTAATTTTCAGTATTCAAGTAAATTCCCAAAATAAATTGACAAATGAATCTATATTAGATTTGATAGATTTAGGGTTTGAAAAAGAAATTATTAAAGCAAAAATTAATTCTTCAGAAGTAGATTTTGATACATCGATTGAAAAATTAAAAATGCTTAAAAGCAAAGGTGTTGACTCCGAAATTTTGGCATTAATGATAAATAAGTCAAAGGTGGAGATTGAAAGTGGTGTATTTTACAAAAAGAATGATAAACTGTTAAAGATAGAACCTTCAGTTTTTTCAGGAACAAAGACTAATGCGCTTGGAGCAGCATTTTCTTATGGGATAGCATCCACAAAAATAAAATCTTATATTAATAAAAAATCATCATCTAATGTAATTGATTCTAAAAATTCAACCTTTATTTTTCAGTTTGATGATAAAAAGAAAAATGATTTAGGGAATAATAATTGGTGGTTTAAAACAGCATCATCTCCAAATGAATTTGCATTGACTAAATTGAAGCAAAGAAAAAACAGAAGAGAATTAATAACAGGAAAAGTCGGTGGTATAACTTTCTCAAATCAAATGGGTGTTGATTCTAAGAATTCCATTGAATTGCTTATCACAGATTTAGGAGATGGGCGATATGAGGTAAAACCAAAAAATAATTTAGAGCCGGGTGAATATTGCTTTTTTTACCAAGGAACAATACCAATGGGAGGTTATAATAATCAATCAATTTTTGACTTTTCTGTGGAATAGAAAATATTTATCTTTAAGTGAAACAGATTAACCCTATAAAATAGCTTAATATTTTATTAGTATGGACATACTAACAAGACCCATAACTGTATGTTATGGGTTTTTTTGTGTCATTTATACTCACTTTTAATCCAATTACACATTTACGTAATTGTACTATGAAAAATGGTTTTATATTGTAGGAAAAATGTAATTGGTGCGGTTACTAACTAGTTGTGCTACAAAAAAATCAAGATGAAAGAACATTCTAAGGAATTTAATGATATAGCTGAATTTAAAAAAGCTTCGTTTTCTTTTAGAGAATATCAAAAAAGGCATAATATTATTCGAAAAGATTTTGAATTACTTCTCAAAATTACAGAAGAAAATATTAATGATTCTGAAAAATTTAACACCCTATACAGAGCGTCTTTAAAAGGAATCTTATCACTTATTGAGTCTGGCATTTTCGGATTAAATGAAATTGACAAATACAAAGATTATAAAGATAATGATTGTTTTCAGGATAAATTCAAAAAAACATTCAAACAAATATGTAAGACATGGGGCAAAGATGAAATCTTTAAAAAATATCTTGATTCAAAATATGGAAACTTAAAAAAAATAAAAGGAAAACGAGATAAACTTATTCACCCAAAAAACTCAAAAGACATAATAATTGCAACAAAAGTAGAATTCGATATATTAAAAAATGTATTTTATGATTATACAAGTATGATTCACTCACTAATGGATAATTTTTTTATTGAAATGGAATTCAAAGATACTAATGAAATTATTGATTCATTTAAAAAATAACCTACCACAACACTAGCTAAACTTAATACGGACTTTAGTGCATTTAACCAAGCCCACAAAATCTTATTGATTTGGCTTTATAAAGAAAAACAAAACAATGAGAATTACATACATACTTTTTTTATTCACAATTATAAGTTTTGCCCAAAGCAAAAATGAATTTGAAATATATAATGAATTTGAGCAAAAAGCAATGTTGCAATTTAAAGACAAAGAATATGAAAAAGCTTTGTTAAATTTCCAAAATGCAATTAATTTAAAACCAAGTGAAAACGTAACAATTTACTTTTATGCAGTTGCAGCTGCATTAAATATTGGTAAATTGGAAAAAGCCAAAGAATTAATAATTGCATCAATTCACAAAACAAATGCTTCTAAAAGTTACTTTCTGAATTTTGAAGAATTCAACAATTTTCGTGATCAGAGTATGTTCGCAGAAATTGAAAAAGATTATGAAAAGCATATTTCTATTTTCTATAAAGAATTAGAGCATCCTAAAATTTATCGAGAAATTGACAGCTTGATTAAAATAGACCAAAAAGTTAGAAAAAATGACTCTGATAGATACAAAATTATGCAAATTGATTCGTCTAATGTTAAACGCTTAATTGAAATTACGAAACAATATGGCTGGCAGAGTAAAGGCTGGCTAATACTTTGGCATCAGCGAGGAACTTATGGGCAAGATAACTATGTCTGGAACTTTTTTAAACCGTACATAAATGAACAAATACAAAAAGGTAAAATAAAAAAGAGTTTTTGGACAATGTTTGAAGAAGAACAATCTATAATTAAAAATAAAGAGCAGATTTATGGACTTTATTTTAATTACTTTGACCAATATCCAATTAAAGATATAGAATATGTCGACAAAAGAAGAACTGAAAATGGACTTACACCGTTATGGTATATGGAAAAAGTTTATGGAGTTAAATTACCAACCAATTATATAAAACTATAGGCAACAAAGTAAAATTAATATATGACAACTAAAGAAACTTTTTGGGAGCGTAAAAATAAACTAAATGATGATTTTGTAGTACTTGGTTCTGTAGAGAACCCCTCAACTTTAGCTCAAATTTTAGCTTACGAAAAAAGTAGTGGTTATGTATTTAGTGAAGATGTAAAAGATTTTTTAATAACATTTGGAACCTTACTTTTTGAAGTGAAAGAAGAGGTGTGGAGAAGGCCAAAAATGTATGACGTTATGCCTGCTTGGAAATTTGGGTATGGCTTTTTTGTTTACGGTTTATCTATGGATGAAGATACCCCAGCTTGGATGACTTATGAAGAGAAAAACCAAGAGGCATTAGAGTGTAAAGAGAAAACCCTTGGGCAGATGTTTTTTAAGAAAACAGGAAATGGCTATAGAGCTTACACAAATAATGGGGTTATAACCATAGAACACGACAAATATGACGAAACTGATATTGAAATATTTGAAGGTAACATATACGATTTTTTAATTGCAGAAATAGATAAGCTAGAAGAAGATTATTTAGAATATATAAATGAGAAAGCTAGTACCTAATTTAAACCTTAGCAAGTAAGAGAACTAAACCCATAAGCAAATATGTTCATAGTTTTTTTTATGTGTTTATACCTCCAATATGGCTGAATAAATGCAGTTAATTGCTGTTACTAACTAGTTGTGTTTCATTAGCGCAACCATTTTAAAAAATAACATCTTAAAGAAAACTATATATTTATGAAATCATTGATTTATTTATCATTTTGTTTAATATTATTCATCTCTTGTTCAAATAGTGATGATGATAAAAGCACTGAATTAATTTGCTCTACTGAAAACCCTATTGAAGATTTAGATTGGCTAAAATCTGAAATTGAATCACTTGGAAAATATGAGTCAGTTGTTCAAAATACATATGAAAATAAAACTATCTTTATATTCAATAATTGTAATCCTAGGATTAACTCTGTAATTCCTGTCAAAGATTGTACTGGAAAAAATATAGGGATTATAGGAAAAGATCAAGAAAACATCCCATTTAATATTCTTCAAAACGGAACAATTATCTGGAAGCCTGAAAATTTTGAATGTGACTTATAGAATATTAATTTGTCATAAAAATACGAAAACACACAACAATATATAAAAAAAAACATAGGGCGTTTGTTCTTAACCCAAAGTATAGTGCTTTTAACCAAGTCCGCCAAATCTTTTGATTTGGCTTTAAAAAAGAAAAGATAAAACAAAATAAAAAGTTTTGGCTAAGTGCTAAATCGGAAATTAATCGTTTTTTAATTCCCGTACTAACCATAGCCGAGACATTGTGCATAATTTGAGAAAATGGGATTAGACATTAGTTTAAGGGTAAATAATGATAGTGAAGTAATCACGTCAGAATACTTTGAAAATAGCAATCTCTATTCTCTGAGTAGGGAATTTTGTAATCTAATGTGCAGACCAGGAGTAGTTGAACACACACCTGAATTTGACCAAATTGGAGAAATAACGAATATCAATATATCTCATTTGTACAAAATGACAGAATACCCAAGCGAAGAGGAAGAAGTGGATATGATTGAGTTTGCGGAAAATGAAGAAGAAAAGGAACGTTTAAAGTCTGATTTAGAAAAGAGAAAAGAAGATTTAAATGGAAATATAAACCAAGTAAAAGTTCTTGTAGAAAATTTAATCAATAAACTGAAAAACATTGATAATCTATACGAAAGATTAATAAAAACGGATTTTGACTCAATGAACTCTAAATACTATTTTTCGGACTTCAATAAAGACAAAGGAGAAGGTTATATTGGAAATAATTTTGGACAAGACTTGCGGAATTTCAAAAGATTTATTGACTATGCAATTGACCGAAATTCAGAAACAATTTGGTTTGAATATGGATAAAAAACTATACACAACAATGTATAACCTCAATTACGGCATCCCGACAGTTCGGGAGACTATTTCCAAATTCACTCGGAATTGCTAAAGCCAGTGCCAAACCGAATATTAACGCATATAAACCTTTAACTGACGGTTATACGAGACCGTTGGCATTCATTGAATTCAAGAACACCATAAAAAAACATGAAACTAGGTAAAATAGTAATTATAGTTCTAAGCTTTATTTTAATTAATTGTAATAGGAAAGAAGAGAATTACAAGGATGAAGACAAATTGTGTCAATTAGTCTTAAAAAGTTATGAGGATGACCAAAAGTACAGGCAAATGATGGCTGATCCATTTTTTGACATTTTAGATTCTATTAAAAAAGCAGATGGTATTTCTGATAAAGAATACGCAACTTTTACCGAGGAAAAACAATTGAAATATGGAAAAATTGCGAGAGCCATTGCTAATAAGCAAAAAAAGAATTTTACTGAAAAGCAAGAAGATTCTATTATGGAATTGCAAAAAGGACTAGATATTAAAAACACGAAATTATTAATTGATATTATTAAAAAAAGAGGCTTTCCAAATGACATTACTAATTGTGTTGGACCTCAATTTCCAGCTATGATTTTAAGGCATGCGCCAGATCAATATTGGAATGAAATAAAACCATTAATTACTAAAGAATATAAAGCAGGAAGAATGAATGAAAGTCAATTTATAATGGTCTTGAATCACATCAATGGTCGTGAAGATTTTAAGTTTACAAAAGAGAAACTAAACAAGATAAAAAGTCAATAATCATCTGAAATATCCAATTAACAAAATACCAGCACTGTATAACCTCAATTACGGCATCCCTACAATTTGGGAGACTATGTCTAAATCCACTCGGAATTGCTAAAGTCAGTGTCTAACCGAATATTAACGCATATAAACCTGTAACTGACGGTAATACGAGACTGTTAGTACCAATTATACAATAGATTGAAAATATTTAGTAAAAATAAATACTACATCAGATTATATACAAATCGAATCGAAATCAGGGATTTAGTAAATAAAAAATCTATTTCTGATAAATCGCAAATGGATTTTAATAATCTGCGGCTCTTGATTGCGGACTTTGATACTGCTGAAAAATTTATAAGTAGCGTATTTAAAAAGAATGCACTTTCTACCAAAAACTCGGTTGGAATTATCCAACAAATGGAAATGTCAGAAGGTGGGCTTTCCCAAGTGGAAAAAAGAATTTTACAGGAATTATTCTCTGGAATTGGAATTAGAGAAATCTATGTGGATGAAAGTTTAACATATTTGACAGAAAAACAATTGATTGCGTATAAAAAATAACTAATGCTAACAAGGCCTAAACGTAATGAGGACATTAGGACTTAACCCAAAGGTGTGTATATATTTATACCGATGCTCTGGGGTAGCTTTGGAGAAAAAGAATAAACCAATAGAAAAATTTACGCTGAGTTATTCTAAAAAAGCATTTTTAGATTTTTTTTTTTTAACATAATATATATAATGTTAACTTTATGAATAATGTCAAAAACATATTATCTTCAATACTAATAATAGTTCTTATAGTTTCGCTAACAGATTATTTTGGTTTTATTATTGGTTTTATAGCTACTTTTTTTATTATTCTAATTTACTTAGTTATGTTTCTCTTAATTAAAAATATAAAATTAGATAAAATACGTAATCAATTAGATTATTCTAAAATAAACGAACTTAAAGAAGGTTTGGTTAAAGTTAAAGGAGAAGCATTATATATAGAACCTATATATTCTACCTTAAAAGAAAAAAAATGTATTGGTTATTACCATAAAGTAGAAAAATTAAAACGTAATATGAGTGGTTTTAGACCAAGATATGTAACTTTATCTAATCAATTTATTTGTAATCCCTTTATTTTAAAAGATGAAACTGGTGAGGTGAATATTTCTAATGAAAATATTACAGTTTTGGCTTTATCAAAATCAAAAGTGAAATTTAGAGAAGGAAAAAAACATACAGAAGAATTATTTAAAAATAATACTATGGTTGAAATTATTGGTCGTTTTTCAAAAAACAAAATTATAAAAGATGAAAAAAAAAATATTTTTATAGTTATTAAAGTTAAAGATTAGTTTTTTAGGGTAGCACTAAAAGTGTATTGTTTACAACTAGTCATGCTTTTCTAATACAAGCATAAAAATAAAAACCTGTTACAGGCAGATAATCTAATACTATTTAAAAAAAAGATGAAAAAACTATTAATTCCTATTCTATTAATTTCATTTCTATTAATTGGGTGTAAAGTAAAAAATATACAGGAGAAAACGTTACAAACTTACTTTAGTTATGCAGAGAATCGTGAGCTATTAGTTAGTGCTCACCGTGGAGGAAAAGGTTATGTGGGTTATCCAGAAAATTGTTTAGAAACAATGCAGTACATTAAAAAGTACATACCTAATGCATTATTTGAAATTGATGTGGCTAAAAGTAAAGATGGAGTTTTGTTATTAATGCATGATAATGCGTTAGATAGAACATCTACAGGATCTGGTAGGGTAGACCAAAACAATTGGGAAGCGCTATCTAAACTTAAACTAAAAGATAATTTTGACTCTATTGTAGATTTTAAAATTCCGTTATTTAAAGATGTACTAGACTGGGCAAAAAAAGATAATGCCATACTTACTGTAGATATTAAACGAAGTGTAGACCCTGAAGAGGTATTGCATTTTATAGAAGAAAACAATGCTTTAAATCAGTCGGTCATAATTACCTACTCAATGGAAACAGCTCAAAAACTATATAAACTAAATCCTAAGGTAGTACTATCTGTTAGTATTAGAAATATGGAAGAGTTTAACAGAGCAGCTAATTCTGGTATACCATGGAAAAATATGGTTGCTTTTACAGGAACAAGGTTATCTGACCCTTTGTTATATAAAAAACTACATGAAAAAGGTGTTATGTGTATGTTAGGTACTTTAGGTAACTTAGATAAACAAGCCGCATCAAAAGGAGATCATCTTTATAAAGAATGGGCTAAACTTGGAATTGATATTTTTGCTGCTGATAGAGCATTGGAAGTACAAAAGGCTATTACAAAGTAGCATTAGTAGTTAGTTAAAATTTGGTTTAACTAATAATGTTTGTCAAAAATTAAAAAAATAAGCAACCAATTTGCATATAGAAACAAAAAAAACAAGAGTACAATGTTACAAGTGCATGAACCCCAAAAGCACTTGTATTTGTACACACATTAGCCCATTGCAAACCAATACTCGTTTTGTTATTCTTATGCACCCTAAGGAGTATAAAAAAGAAAAAAACGGAACAGGACTAATGACTAGTCTTCAGCTTAAAAATTCTGAGATTATAGTAGGTGTAGATTTTACTACAAATGCACGTGTAAATGAAATACTAAACATAGAAAATAGTGCTTCTTATTTACTGTATCCGGGTAAAGATAGTTTTAACCTATCTACAAGAAAAAGTGCTGAAGTGAGTACATTTATGGGTAATACCCCATACATTTTTATTTTAGATGGTACTTGGCCTTGTGCCCGTAAAATGCTTAAACTAAGTAAAAATTTGCAAGAGCTAAAAAGGGTAAGTTTTGATAACAAAATTAAATCAAAATTTATTATTAAACAGCAGCCAGAATCTCTTTGTCTTAGTACTATTGAGTCTGTCTACACCGTTTTAAATTTGCTTAAACAAGGTGGTTTAGAAGAATGTAATACTGATGGTTTTCTTATTCCTTTTGAAAAAATGATAGCGCATCAATTAGATTATATGCTAAACCCTAGTAGTAAAAACTACAATTTAACTACAGGCAATAAGCTTATTATTAAAGATATGTACAAGAAAAGCACTGAGCGAAATATTATTTTTGAAAGTGAAAATTAGTTTCTTCTATTGTTACCTTTAGTTGGTTTTTTATGAGTTAAATTTAATAGTTATAAATTATTAGAAGTAAGGATGTAAGTGTTTTTATAGATATCTTACTAAAAAATAATAACGCAACTACAAGTAAACAGTTAAAGGTGAATAAGAAAAAATTAGCAATAATTGGTGTAGGTCCTAGAGGGTTGTATGCTGCAGAAAATTTTATAACGCAATTAAGTATTACAGAAAGCTCAACTTTAGTAGAACTTTTACTGTTTGAAGAAACAGGAGATTTTGGAAACGGACAAGTATACAATACAGAGCAAGTAAAATCTAACTGGATAAATATAACAGAGCGTATACTTACGTTACCTAAAAGAGAAGAGGTAGTATACAATGGTATTACTATTCCAGGTTTTTCTTGTTACCACCAATGGGCAAATTTAAACTATGATGAAATAGATGGTGCCGAAGCAGATACATATCCGCCAAGAGCAAAAATAGGAGCGTACTTAAAGCAACGTTTTACATCATTTATTACACCACTGTTACTTCATAAAATGGCTTTTTTATATCAGCAAAAAGTAACCAATATACAAATAGAAAATAATGCTAAAGTTAGTATAACTACTCCTAATAAAACCTATACTAATTTAGATGAGGTATTACTTACCATAGGTCACCAACCAACTTATGTTACACAACAATTGGTTAAATGGCATAGTAACTTTAAAAGCAATACCAATGTAAAGCTTTTTTTAGATCCTTACCCTGTTAAAAATTATATAGACGTTACCAATACAAAAAATAAAACAACAGTAGGAGTTAGAGGTTTTGGTTTAGCTATGTTAGATGTGATGAGGGCAGCAGTTGCCAAGCAAGGTACTTTTAAAATTACAGAAGAACGTACCCAAAAGTGTCAGTTTAATACAGGTAAAAATGTAAATACTGTAATAGTACCTTTTTCTTTAGATGGTTTGCCTCCAGTTCCTAAGCCATTAAATAAAAACATTGATGATTTATATAAACCATCTGATGAGCAGATTTATAATTTTGAAAAAGAGATAGGAGATAAAACAGCGCAAAGTAATGCTACAGGAGTAGATTTTTTAGTATCTGCTATAGCGCCTATTGTTGCAAGTATTTATGTCTCATTACCACATACATTAGAAGCTCAAAACTACACGCTTAAACAGGTTGAAGAAGCCGCATTTAAATGGATAACGAATCAGAATTACAAGCATAGCTTACTATTACCTACAGCAACACCAATTGTGGCCTTGCTTAATAGTTATATAGGTATGGCTACAGCTACAAATGCAATAAGTTTAGACTTTTGTGTTGGACAGGTTTGGAGGCATTGTCAGCCATCAATATATAAGCAGTTATCTTATAATAATTGCAGCAATAGTGTTTTTGCAAAAATTATAAAGTTAGATGAAGAAATTAAAAGATACTCCTATGGTCCGCCGGTAGAAAGTATACAGCAAATGTTGGCGTTGGTTAAAGCTGGTATTTTAAATTTAGATTTTGTGAATAATCCCGAAATTGAGTTGTCTAATAATGGGTGGGTTTTAAAATCCAAAGATAAAAGTATAGTTGCCAATATAATGGTAAATTCGGTATTAGATGCTCCAGATATTACAGCAGTTAAATCTGACTTAGTTAAAAGTTTGCTTCATAACGAGTCTATAAAAATAGTAAACGATAATCTTGGAGTACACACAACTAAAGAAGGCTATCTTGTAGAAAAAACCACAGATAATATATTACCAATAGCCTTACTTGGTAGGTTAGCCAAGGGAACTGTTATAGGCGTAGATGCTATATTAGAATGCTTTGGAGATAGACCTATAGAATGGGCAAAAGCAGCTGTTAAAAAAAAATAAAGCAAAAAATGTATTAGAGTGTGTATATCTTAAAAGTTAACATTTTGGATAGTTACGGTTTTTGTCTTTTAGGTTTATATAAAACGAATATAAATGCGTAAAAAATAACTAAAATAAGAATCTAAAAACCAAAAGATTAAAGTAATAATTAATTAAAAATCATAAGCCCCAAAAACATATTTGTTTATGGGGTTTTATAATTCTTACAATTTTACCTAGAACGCAGTAGCGAATATCCGTACTATAAAAAAAGTTATATATTGTAGGAAAATTAGTTTGTAATTTGCCTTGTATATATAATTAATAGAAATGGAAAAATCAGAATCTGGACAACCAATTTATAGGTATAATGAATCTCAAAAAAAAGAATTTGAAATAGCTTCCGGAGAATCTTCAATAAATGAAATATCTGACCACATAGAAAAACACATAGGAAAAATAGATATGGTTTTTCATGAATTAGTTTCAGACCAAGTTCACATAGATGTTCATTGGGTTAAGCCAACAAAAGAGTTTCCTTACCATACATTAGTAACATCAGGAATGAGTGATAAACCTATGGAAACTCCGGAGGGTGTTACTAACTGTGAATATGCAGAGTTGAGTATATGTTTACCTCAAGAGTGGAAAATTTCAGAGGAAGACTTTAAAGATGAAAAAAATTATTGGCCAATAAGACTACTAAAATATTTAGCAAGATTTCCGCATGAATATAGTACTTGGTTAGGTTACGGACATACAATTCCTAATGGAAACCCAGCTAAACCTTTCGCAGAAAATACTAAATTGAATACAACTATTTTATTGCCTTCTGTAATTTTTGGAGATGACTTTTTTACATTAAAATTAAAAAATAAATCAATTAACTTTTATGCACTAATTCCTTTATACCAAGAAGAGGTAAGCCTCAAGCTTAAAAAAGGAACTGAAGCATTATTTGATGGGTTTGATAAATTTAAAGTAAATGATATTGTTAGTGTGGATAGGCCTAACACCGCTAAAAGAAAAAAGATATTAGGAATATTTTAAATTCTAAAAATAAGAGTAAGTAAAGTGCTTTTTAATACAAAAAGCGATAAAAAAATATAACAGATATAATAGATAATTAATATGAAAAAAATTATACTAGTTTTAATTATGCTTCCTTTGTTGCTACAGGCTCAAACAGAAAGTTTAGATGCGCAAGAAACATTAAGTCAAAATACAGCTTTGGTAGAGCAGTTTGCACAATTAGCACCAATGGGTGTTAACCCTTATTTAACCGTTTTTTTAACATCGGTTTGCTCTAAAGTAGGTTTTCATAACGATTATGTAGGAACAAATCCTTTTTTTAGCAGTTGGATAGTTTTATGCTTATTTGGTATACTATTTTTCTTTACATCATTAGTAGGTACAGTTTTTAAAACCAATAAAGCTACTGCTACTATTGGTTTAGCAGACACATACCTTTCAAACAAAGCAGCTTTAATAATTAATGCAATAGTTATTTTAGCTCCAACATTTATTTCTAATGACCCAGTACATAATGAAGTTGTTTACCAGGCAGGGTTTTTATCAATTAGTTTTAAAACGTTATTAATTTTAGGTGTCTCTTTATATTTTTTAGTAGTTGTAATGGCGTTTAAGTTTTTTATAGATATTCTAATTTTTTTATCACCAATACCATTTATAGATGCTGTTTTAGAGATTGCAAAAATTGCTATTGCAGCAATTTTTATAATTATTAGTATTGTTAGTCCTATAACTTCGGTTATTATAGCAGTTGTAATGTTTTTAATTTCTTTATTTTTTTATAAACGATCAATAAGGCTAATTAATAAAACAAAATATTTAATTGTTTATCCTATACTAAATATATTTAAAAGCAAAGAAACAAAGTTAACAGACGGGAAAAACTTATCAATTTTGGTTTTAACTAATACTAAAATTGGTAAACTAAAAAAAGGAATAATTGTAAGGTTACAAGAAACTGATGAAGGAATTAAACTGGTAAAAAACCGTTTTTTATTAGCTAACATTATCCAAGATATAGATTTAAGTAATTTTCACTTTAAACAAAATCATTTAGATATAATTATGTCTAATGAAGATGGTGCTAATTCTCTAGTTTTAAACAGAACTTATCATAAATAC
This sequence comes from Cellulophaga sp. RHA19, assembly GCF_002813425.1. NCBI lineage: Bacteria > Pseudomonadati > Bacteroidota > Flavobacteriia > Flavobacteriales > Flavobacteriaceae > Cellulophaga > Cellulophaga sp. RHA19. The sequence goes on along the minus strand of NZ_PHUL01000001.1, from coordinate 3,781,563 downwards.
TTAAGTGAATTATCAGAGAAATACAACATAGAAATACGTAGTAAAAAAGAGCTTAATTTAAACCTGAAAATGGGTTTTATTAAAAAAATTAAAACCTTTTTTAATAAGAGTGATATAGCAGAGTTAAAATCTGTAGCCAAATAAATTATATTTATTCACAAACCCTATTTTATTTTTTAATATAAAATCAAAAAATAAAACTAGATAAAATTAACATTGACTATTTAGTAAAACAAACTTTTGGTTTTTGCTTTCAACCAATACAACGGATTAAAAATAAAATTAGAACTATTTTTTTATAAAAAGATTTGGTGCATTTTATCTAAAAACTTCACCTTACTAAAAACACTATAGAAATTGTTTTATATTGTAGGAAAATTAATTAGTTTTTAAGGATAGAATATATGCAGGTAATAGAATACAATAAAAAAAAATTGGTTGAAAATGTAAAAATAAATTTTAAAGAAGTAATTAAAAAGTACAAGTTTTCAGTTAATCAAAACCTAGCAAAAAAAATAGACAATTCTAATGATACTTGTGTATATCTAGAAAATAGTTCATTAATTATCTGCTTAAATTTTAATGACTCTTATTCGTTTATAAACATTAGTCTTATATTTTATTTTAAAGAAAAGTCAGATTTTCTAGAACTTAAAGAGAAGCAAGCTCAATCCTTTTTAAAAATTGATGATAGTAGCTTAACAAAGTGGGTTTCTGATTATAATGATGCTAATAGTAGCGCCTACAAGGAAGGTATTTATGAAATGAAATTAACAAACGATATGTTAATGCATCATTACAGTGAATTACTAAATGGGACTATGAATAAAAATGAATATTTAAAATTTAGCCATAAACCAAAAAAATGGTTTATTCTTTATTTTACAACCAGGTTACTAACAGCAGCTTCATTTGTTATTGCAGTTTCGGCGGGTAAAGAAAAGCTTTTTAGTATATATGAAGATGTATCAATTAAGGCAATTGTTATTTTATTATTCTTAAGTGGAATATCATATTACGTTTATTTAGTAATGTTAAAAAAAGTGGTTAAGACTAAATTTTACGATAAAAAAATAATAGAGTATCTAGAGCCTGTTGGCTATATAAATGCCATTGTATTTGCTTCTTTTTTTACATACATACTTAATGATTCTAACAGTTTAAATAGTATTGCAATTTTAATTGTTTTAGGGGTCTTTTCTCTTTATGTTTTTTGCATCTTTAGATTATCGCAAATTAGAAAGTATTATTCTACATCTGTAAAGTAGACTTATACTTTTCTAAACCAATTCTTACATATGAACTATAATGATTTTAAAAGTATTTCTAAAAAAACTTCTAATGAAGTACTTTTTGGTAGCTTATTGCATAGAGACTTGTGTAATGCTGAGCGCAGAGCCTATACAGAAGAAATACATAAAAGAGGTCTAGAGGAGCAATTAGCTGATGCAATAGAAGCTAATAATGCAAGAAAGGGAAGTGTAATAGACTCAGTTAAACAATTATCTAAGGAAGATTTGTTTAGCATAATACTTTACAATATGGATAGATTTGCAGAAGAAGAGTTAACTGTTTTTAAGGATGAAGCCGTAATAAGAGGTTTGCAAAACGAATTAACAGATGCTTTAAATGAAAAAGAAAAAAACGATAAAGAGTTTCAGGATAAACTTGCAAATAGTTCTGATAACATTGTAGATCTGATAAATAACTTTCAGGAACATATGTTTGAAGTTGCACCAGGATTAAAAGAGAAAGTAGAAAAAGCAGAAAAGAAGTCTAAAGCCAACAGAATTGTTGGTATAGTATTATTACTTATAGGCCTATTATTGCTATATAAAGCAGGAAATAGTATAGTTTCTTTTAGTGTAACTGCTATAGGTGTTTTTTTATTTGTTAGAGGAGTTTTAAAGTAATTAACAGTCTTTTTTTAATGAAAGGCAATTTACAATAAAGGAATAATGCTATTATTGATACTAGTTTAATTTATTATTAAATCTTTTATTTACGATACAGATCTTTATAGAAAGGCAAGTTTGCTCAAAAAATACTATTAATAGTAATATATAAATACAATTATAATTTATATTGCGGTAATCTAAATATTTATTTAAAATGAAAAAAATCCTACTTACAGCACTTACAATATTTTTAGTTTCTTGTGCAGACAAAAAAGCAAAAACTGAAGACACTAAAACTACAGAAGTTACTTCTAATAAAACGGAAGAGACCAATGCAAAACAAGAACCATCTAAACCTCTAAATAAAGAAATAAGTTTAGGAAGCTACACCGGAAAAATAAACAACAATTTAGAGGTAGCCTTTGACTTAGATAATAAGGAAGGCCATATAAATGGGTTTTATTATTACAAAAAAATAGGTGTAGATATAAAAGTAGTAGGTACAGTTGTAGCAGATAGCTTACTTGCATACGAGCTAAATTATAAAAATGATACACTGGCTATTTTAAAAGGAAAAATTGAAGATTCTGGCATAAAAGGGGTTTGGGTAAATGCAGAAAACAAAAAAGAATACCCTTTAGTTTTAACACAAGCAGCTAAAAAAGTAACTCCTTTACCAGTAGATATACTGGGTGAATATTACAATGAAGTTTGCAACCTAACTCTTACGTTTACAAAGTCTAAAGGCGAGTACTACTACAGCTATAAATCTAAAGAACGAAATTTAAAAGGGAAGCTTAATTTTTATAGGGATGAAGGTTTATATATCAACCTAACAGAGATTGAATACGCTGAAGATTATTTTGATGTTGCTTTGCCTGAAGAGGATACCGAAAAAGAAAAAGAGTATGCAGCGCTAAAAAAAATAGGCAAGCGTACACTTGGTGTAGAGGGCCAATATAGTCCAGGAGAATTAACAATTCAGAATTACGGTAATGCAATGAATTATTATGTGAAGTTAAATGATTGCGGAGAAAAATACATTCATTTTAAAAAGAAGTAATATAACATTAAAAACAAATAATGAAGCAGTTGCTAATTACGTTACTTTTAATTTTGCCATTAAGTTGTGCTTTTGTAAATCAGCAAAACCAAGTCGAAAATACAAGTGAATGGAATAGATTTGAACTTACAGGTATAGCTAAATCTCTAAAAGAAAAAACATATAAGGCTAATTTTAGTAGTAGCGTAATTAAAGAAGATGAACTTAGTCTGTTAAATACCTTAATTGTTAGTTTTGATAGTTTAGGAAGGTTTACAAAATCTATTACTTTAAACGCAGAAAATAACAGAACTAGTAGCACAACAACTAAGTATACTAAAGATAAAAACTATGAATCTTTTCATTATAGCAAAGACAATGTTTTGCGTAACAAAAGCAAAATAAAGTACGTGTCTGATTCTTTAATTTTAGAGGAATCTTTTGCTACTAATGGCGAGTTATTATTTTCTATTAGAGTTGAAAAGCAAAATGATAGGTTTTCTAAAGTAACTCTTGTAAACGGAGATAAAATAGATTCACATTTTTATTATTATACAGATGATAAATTTATTAAAAACAAAGTAGCCATAAATAAAAATAAGGATACTATATCTAATATAAAATACAAGTATTTAGCATTTGATAAAAATGGTAATTGGACTAAAAGATTGTCTAAAAATTCTTTTAATAAAAACGATATAGGTAAACTAGAAGTTAGGGAGATAAACTATTAAAAATAACTAATAGGAGCATTTTAAATATATAACAGACGCTTACGAATATTAATTGCTATTTTGGTAATTGCTTTGCTATTGTTAGTATTGGTATTCGTTAAAAAATATATTTAAAAAATACATTTCTCAAATGATTAAAAAAAGCATTCTTTTATTCTGTTTCATTTTTTGTGTTAGCTGCAAGAGCGCACAACATAAATTTCCTTCTTTTGATGATGTAGTAACTACGTTCTTTACAAGTTATGATCTACGGAAGGAGCAGGGTACAGATGAGATTAGATTTGTTAAAAAACAAGAGGGTTACTATATTCAAGAGTATAATTATGATACTAATGATTATAAAAAAACAACTTTGTTCTGGAGTGCTTCTAACAATACATACCAAGAGTTAAATTTTCCTAAAGGTAAAGCGTTAAATGCCGAGTATGCTAATTATCATTTAACGTATTATTATAAAGAAAGGTTTAATGTGTTGCCTTACTATGGTTATGTGGGTTGGGCTAAAGATGTTATTGCTTTTTTAGAGCACAAAAAGGACTTAACAGAGTTAGAATACTATGCTTTAGGAAGAGCATACAGTGCCAGTGCAAGTCATTTATTAAACAATAGTTATGAATTTGGAGATACTAAAGAACAATTTAAATTTTTAGAATCTGGTAAAAATCAATTTACAAAAGAGCAGCTTAAAACATATATTAATTATGAAGAAAAGGCTATAGAAAATTATACCATACTTTGTCAAAAAAATCCAGATTATCCAACAGTTGTAGGTACCATTTGTAATAAATTAGATAACGAGTATGTTGATGCTTATTTAAACCTTAGTATTTACCAAAACCAGGTAGAGGCTTTAGCATTTTTGCCAGATGGTTTGTACACAGATTTTGTTATGGATTATGCAAAGAACTATTTAAACTCTTTAGAACCTAATGCTATTTTATTTACCACAGGAGATAATGATACATTTCCGTTTATGTACGCACAAGCAAAGCTAAAACACCGCCAAGACGTTGCTATTGTAAATACGAGTTTACTAAACCAAAACAGTTATGTAAACCATTTAAGAGATGATATGGTTTTGGCTTCATCACCAATTAGGCTTACACTAAAACCAGATGCATATACAAAAGAGAATTTGTCTTATGTGGTTTTCGATAAGGATAAAAATGATAATAAGTATTTAGGTTTAAAAAGTACACTACAACTAATAAATGCAAAAGACTCATCTGTAGTTTATAAAAAAGCAAAAGAGAATGCTAAATTGTCTACAAATAAAATAGCTATTGCTATAAATCAAGATACCTTAAAACTTAAGTACAAAAAAAATTATATAGTTAAAGGAGAATTACTTGCGTTAGATATTATAGGGGCAAATATAAAAACAAGACCTGTTTACTGTACATTTAATGAGTTGCCTGTAGTATCTAACTATTTAGAAAAATCTGGTTTTGCATATAAAATAACAGCTAATCCTAAAAACAAAATAGAAAATGATAAGTATGTAGCAGGTATAGATGCAGATAAAACCTATGCTGTTTTAGTAGATAATTTTCAATATCATAAAAACACTAAAAATAGCTCAAAAACTGAGCTTTCTGTTTTAATAAATTATACATCTTCTTTTGAAACCCTCACTAATCATTACAAAGAAACAGGAGATATTAAAAGATGTAAAGAGGTGCTAGATGCATTTACAAATTTTTATCCAAAAGACCTTTACGCAGATATTAGTTTTATGATTTCATCTATTGCAAAAAATGCGTATGCCATAAAAGATTTTAAAAATGGAGATCTTATGGTTGAAAATCTTATTGAAAATTTAGAGCGTATAAAAAGAAATAACAAAGAGAGTACAACTTCTACCAAAACAGCAGCTTTAAGAAAATTAATTTTTGGAGATGAGGTTAACAATAAATTAGATAAAAATGATCTAGAGCTTTATTTGTATATCATTACAGAAATATCAAATACAGAAGAGGTAAATACTAATTTAACTTCTCGTTTGTATGCATTAAAAAAGTATTTTATGGAGCAGCTTAGTCAGTTTTAAGAATAAGTTTATAGCAGAGTAAGTAGTTAATTTTAGAACTATGCTTATAAAAAAGATACAAATACAAAGTTACTCAGGTATACTTTTAGCTGTGCTTTACGGAGTTGTTTTAAGAGTTTTAAGAGAGAGTTTTGATGTTTCTATTGAGAACTTTATATTCATTTTTGTTGCACCTGTTATTATAAGTTTAATACCTGTTTGTTATGCAACTACGGGTATATATAGATCTAAACTAAAACTTTTTTTTTACCCTTTTTTTTCGACACTATTATTTTTAATAATATGCTCTGTAAGTAGTTGGCAAGATTTTCCTGTGTTTTTACTTTTAGGATTGCCTTTTTATATAATTGCAGGCGTGGTTGGTGTATTGGTTGGCGGAGTTGTAAAGGAGCAAAACTCAAAAGGACTTAAATAACCAGTTTAAATATACAACACACGCTTACGAATATTAATTGCCGGATTGGTAGTTATACAACTGTGTGTATTATTGTTTTAATAAAATGATAAACAAATGAAAATTGGCTTGCTTTGTATAATGGTTTTTTGCCTAATTTCTTGCGGTAGTAAAGAAAAACAAGAAATTAAAGAATTAGAAAAGCTAGAAGCTAATTCTAGTGCAAAGTTGACAGATACTTTACGTATTAATAAAGATTTTACAATATCTTATTTAAAAATTGACTCTTTAACCTACTCAGGTTTTAAAAAGCAGAATAAAGTTTTTTTTAAGGAAACCAAACACGGTAGTTTAAGTTGCGGAAATTCTAGTCCAATGTGGAGCTCTAGCACTACTATTAAAAATGATACTTTAGGTATAGAATTAAATTTTAATAAAAGCTGGGTAGAAAGTACACCAGAACCTAAAGAGCAGGTATTAACTAACATAAAATTAGACAATGCAAAAGCAAAGTTTTATAACGGAATTATACTAGGTAAGTCTAACATAGTAGAAGTAAAAGAAAAACTGGGAAAACCTATTAGTGAAAGTAACTATTCATTGGAATATTGTTTAAAAAAAACTAGAATATTGTTTCTTTATAATGAATTAGGTGTTGTAAATTATATTACAATGTTTAAAGCATATCAAGAGTGTAAACCACAAGATAGTTTGGTATTTAAGTAAAGAAATAGATGTTTTTAACTAATTTATAAAATATGAAACAGATACTAATTTTATGTTTGTTATTAATTTCTTCAGTTTGTTTTTCTCAAGTAGATAAACCTAAACAAAATTTAATACCCGTTGCAGTAGATAGTATTCAGTTTTCAATTTGGAATATACAGTCTAAAGAAATGTCTACTCCAGGAACAAAAGTTAAGGAATACAAAAAAGAATTAGGTTATGCTTTTTTAAGTAAAAAAGACCAAGATATATTTATAAGAAAGCTGAAAAGGCCAGAATCATACGATCAATCTAGAGCATTGTTGCATCATTACAATTTAGTGTTTCTAATGTATTACAAAGGTAAAATAGCAGTTCAAGTACGTATTTCTTCAATTACAGGAAATATAGATGTAGAAGATGTTCAAAATAAAAATAACTATAAAAGTAGCTGTTCTAAACAAATGGGGAAATATTTAATTTTTTTGCTAAAAAAGTATAAGCTAGTAAAATTTATAGATGAGGCAAATTTAGAAGGACTATCAACTTAATTTTTTTAAAAAAATATAATGAACACTGTAAAAACCAGAGGTCTAAAAAAAATTGTAATGGTATTTGTATGCTTGTTTCTTTTTCAGAATACCTATAGCCAATCAAAAATTTATTTTGATAAAAATTGGAAACAAACAACCAAGGATAAAGCTGAATTTTATAGGCTTGTAACCAAAAAAAACGATTCTCTTTTTCACGTAAAAGACTATTTTATAAATGGTGTGCTACAAATGAACGGTCATTTTTCTAACCTAGAAAAAGAAGTTATGGAAGGTGAAATTACCTTTTATGATATAAAAGGAAGAAAAACAAATACAGCTAACTATATCAACGGAATATTAGAAGGAAAAACTACGGTTTATTTAAAAAACGGTGAAATAGAGTATACTAGCGAATATAAAAATGGCGATGTATACAATGGTATATATAAGGCTGCAACAGTTAAATATTTGTATAAAAATGGTGTAACGGCCAAGAGAATAGAATTTTTGTCACCAAACGATTTTTACCCTTTAGCTACAACAGTATATGGTAAAGAAAAGGATAGCGTGTATTGGTACACTAGTAAGGGCAATAAAATAGGATTTGGTATATATAAAGATAATGAACCTATAAATGGATTAGATATTAAAAAGAGTTGGTTACAAGTTACATATACCCATTACAAGGACAAAAAAAAAGACGGAGTACAAAGCATATTTTATGAAGGTGAATTAATAACAGAAAATACATTTGTAAATGATGTTCTTACCCTAAAAAAAAGTTTAAATCCGTTTACGGGTAAATTTGTGACGTGTAAATACAAAAATAATAAACCGTTTCAAGGACATTATTTTGTGTATCATATTACACAAGATTATTATGATGAATATATTTATGATACAGGAAAAATTACCTCATACAAAAAATATAAAAGTATAAATGGGGTAATAAAATCTAAGGATGTAAAATAATATTTAAACCTATAAGAACCTCTTGCTTAATTTAATATGATAAATTATAGACTTCTAAAATACACACTACTATTACTACTATGCGCTGCTTGTACTTTTTCTAAAGGTCAAGAAAAACAAGAACAGAACAAGCTAAAACATGAGCAAGTAAAAGAGCAGGTTGTGCCTATAGTAAGCAAAGAGCAAGAAGTTAAAAATATATTTAAAAGTAAAACAGACTATATAGCAACTAATTTTAATTTCCCTGTTGGTAAACCAAATGCAAAAGGGTATTACAATGCGCAAGTATTTGGAGAAAATAACCATTTAGGAGACGACTGGAATGCCATTACTGGTGGCAACACAGACCTAGGAGATCCCATTTATTCCATAGCAAATGGCTATGTAAACTTTGCAGAAGATATAGGAGGTGGTTGGGGAAAAGTAATAAGAGTATGGCACCTTAAAGCAGATGATAAAATAGTAGAGTCTTTATACGCACACTGCAATACTATTATAGTTAAAAAAGGGGAGTTTGTTAAAAAAGGACAAAAAATAGCAACAATTGGCAATGCAGATGGTCAATATTTAGCGCACTTACATTTAGAGGTAAGAGAAGATATAAACTTACCAGTAGGCCCAGGATATTCAAAAACTAAAAAAGGCTATTTAGATCCAACTAAATTTATAAATAAAAATAGGTAAGTGTAATTTGTTTACCAGTTATATATAATTCTTTTTGTTGTAAATATCTGATATGTAGTGTTATGCTAAATGTTAAGATGATAAAATATTAATGTTAAACTATAAGTAAAAACATATTTAAAGTAGGTAAATAACTACATTTGATGTCCCAATCATTTAAAACCTACTTTAATGAAACATTCAAAATTTAAGTTTACCTATGTAGTTGTATTAGCATCATTACTAATTAGTAGCTGTACAACAGACGATTCTAGTCAAGTTTATGAGCCTAACAATCCGCAAACAATAGTTATAAACGGAGAACTAGACGTAAAAAGTTATCACCAAGACAATCACGGATCTCATAAGCACATTTCTAAATCTCAAAAAACAGAGAGTTTTATGGAAACCTTTGAGTCTGCCTCTAAGGGTAGTTACGCAGCCAATACTGTTAATATACCTTCTTCTGGTATATGGTATTTAAACGATGCGCTTATTGGTTCATTATCAAACGACAGAAAATATGGTAGTAAATCTATACGCATTAGAAATAATGGTTATGCTGTAATGAATTTTAATATGGATAATGGCGCAAGTACTGTCCGTATACGCCACGCTGTTTATGGTACCAACGGTGCTTCAGACTGGAGGCTAATGGCGTCTTATGACAATGGAGCCTCTTGGTACTTAGTAGGAGCAACAGTTACATCAAACTCAACCACATTAAATACAGTTACATTTCAGGTTAACGATACCACAAGTGTACGCTACGGAATTTTTAAAATATCTGGTGGTAGTAGCAGAATTAATATAGATAATATAGAAATAGATGCAGCTCCACTAAATAATACAAACCCAGATATAGATAGTAATATCACTTTTGGTAACCCATCTAATGCAGCAAGTACAGCCAATAACTATTTTTTGTCTAAACCAGATTTTGCATTGTCATATAACAATAGTAACGGAACCCCAAATTGGGTAAGTTGGCATTTAAGCACAGCTTGGACAGGAACAGTAACACGTTGTAACTGTTTTAAATCAGATCAAGATTTACCAAGTAGTTTTTTTAAAGCAACCAGTAGCGACTATACAAATTCTGGTTTTGACCGTGGTCATATTTGTCCGTCAGCAGATAGAAACGGAGATCCAGATTCTAATGAAAGTACTTATTACATGACAAACATAGCACCACAAGCACCAGACAATAACAGAAAGTCATGGGCTAATTTCGAGAATTATTTAAGAACCTTAATACAAAACGGAAACGAGATACACATTATAGCAGGAGTTACAGGCACTGGAGGTATAGGTAGTAATGGTTATTTTACTACAATTTCTAACGGAGAAATAACAGTTCCAGATTCTTTTTGGAAAGTAGCATTAATATTGCCAAACGGCACCAATGACATAAATCGTGTAACAACATCAACCAGAGTAATAGCCATTAATATACCTAACAACCAATATATTAGTACAGACTGGACACAGTTTTTAACTACAGTAGACAATATAGAGCAGCTAACAGGGTATGATATTCTAGAGAACATTCCAGACGCAATAGAAAATGTATTAGAAGCAACAGTATACAATGAACCTATTAGTTAATAGTAAAATACAGTTATTAAAATAAAAAAACCTGCTCAATTAAACGAGCAGGTTTTTAAGTTTTTACAACCTAATTGTTGTTGTGGAGCCGGAGGGATTCGAACCCTCGTCCAAACAAGTAATTAAAGAGCTTTCTACACGCTTATTCTTTTCTTGGGTTTTCGTTTATAAGCTGGTTAAAGACAACCCACTTATAACTTATCTTCTTTAGTTTCAAAAAGGCATCAAAGCGCTACCTAATCTATATTGACATTTACGATGCCTCAAAATGGAACGCCGTCAACAAAGGCTTTCCGGAGACATAAAGCTTGTACACCTTGTGTACCTAGGCCAATCTTACTATAATTCAGATTATGCAGCTAAAGCGTAGTTATTCTCGCCGTTTAAAAAGTTGGTCTAGCCTTTAACGTGTTTCAATGCCATTACACGACGTGCTTACCGTTCAATTAGTCTCGCTGTCAAAACCAGTCGGCCCCAATTTTAAGTAATTATTATGGCGTTTTAACGGGCTATTCGCTATATTTTTTTAAGTTCTAAAAAAAGAAGAACTTAAAAAAGATGTCGCTACTATCCCTAACGCGGTCGGCAAAGGTAGTTCAAAAAGTATTCCAAAAAAAGTTTTGCTTGTCATCTTGTCATATGTTACATTTACAACTATACTTAAAGTTTAAGTTACAAAACAATTTTCTATGAAATTCGGAATTATTAAAGAACGCAAAAACCCGCCAGACCGTCGAGTAGTGCTATCACCACAAGCCTGTAAAAAAGTAAATACTACTTACCCACAAGCCCAAGTATTGGTAGAACCGTCAGACATTAGGGTTTATAAAGATTCAGAATACACAGATAATAATGTAACCGTAACGCAAGAAATGCAAAATTGTGATGTGTTAATTGGTGTAAAAGAAGTACCAATAGACGCATTAATACCAAATAAAAAATATTTTTTCTTTTCGCACACCATCAAAAAGCAGCCTTACAACAGAAACTTACTAAAAGCAATTTTAGACAAAAACATAGAGTTTTATGATCATGAGGTTATTGTAAGCACTAAAAAAACACGTTTAGTTGCATTTGGTAGGTACGCAGGTATTGTTGGCGCTTACAACGGTTTTAGAGCCTATGGTCTAAAGTACGGTACATTTGCATTGCCAAAAGCTGAAACTTTAAAAGACCAAGCAGCATTAATATCAGAATTAAAAAAAATTAAACTTCCCAATATAAAAATACTACTAACAGGTAAAGGTCGTGTAGGTAACGGAGCTAAAGAAATGTTAGACGGTATGGGCTTGGAACAAGTAAGTTTAAAAGAATACTTAAAAAATGATTTTAATATACCAGTATATTGCCAAATAGACGTTTTAGATTATAACACACGTAAAGATGGTGAACGTAGTAATAAACAAGAGTTTTTTACAGATCCATCAGAATATAAATCTAACTTTTTTAGGTTTGCCAAAGTAACAGATTTCTACATAGCGGGTCATTTTTATGGAGACGGAGCACCATATTTGTTTACAAGAGAAGATGCCAAGCAACCAGATTTTAAAATTAAAGTAGTTGCAGACGTTAGTTGTGATATTAATGGTCCTGTAGCATCTACAATAAAAGCATCTACTATTGCAGATCCTGTATATGGGTATAACCCCAACACAGAGCAAGAAACAGATTATAAAGATCCTAACGCTATTGCAGTAATGGCAGTAGATAATTTACCGTGCGAGTTGCCAAGAGATGCAAGCGTAGGTTTTGGAGAATCTTTTATAAAACACGTTATCCCCGCCTTTTTTAATAACGATAAAGACGGAGTGTTAGAACGTGCTAGAATGACAAAAGATGGCAAGTTAACCGATAGGTTTTCTTATCTGCAAGACTATGTAGATGGTACAGATTAACTTATTTTTTTATAATTAGTTTAGACTGTAACGTCCAAAATAAAATATATAGCAAGCCACCAAAAGCAAAAGTCATTGCCCATACGTTGTAATTGGTTAAACTGTGTGCAATATTGTACAATAGTACCTGTGGTTTGGTAAATAAATCCCAAGAGTTAAAACGCAAAAACCTACCTAGGTATATGCCGTAGCCACAAAGTAGGCATGAGTATATCATAAAAAAATTGGCGTTTTTAGTGTTGTATTTACTTTTAAGTACGTGGTAAACATCTATCATAGAAAATAACCCAAGTAATAGACCAATAATTGCGTACACAAAAACTAGAAGCAAATCTAACCATACCATTATAGAGTTTTCATTTTGCAAGTGCACTAAATCTGTAATAATATATGGGCTATTAGGTAAAAATAGCATCCACATTGCAAAAAATCCTAATTGCAGTATTTTATTACCATTACTATTGTTTAGGTACTTTAATAGCTGAGAAAATAAATAGGGTAAGCCAGCCAAAAACAAGTTCCACACTAAAAAAGTAAAAAATAAAGAACCTGTAATTTTTATACGTACCGCTAAAATTAAAAAGGCAAAACTTATTGCGGCTAATAAGCTAAAATTTGATTTTATAAATAAAATTAATTTTTGTTTCATATTTATGATATTAAAAAGGTTGTTTTAATTTTTTGTATTGGTAAATGCAGCATTTTTAAAAAATCTAGCTGATGAAATTGTAATGCCTTGCTGCCTCTATAGTATGCTTTTTTAAATGTTTTAAAATAATCTGGGTAGAGTAGTAGTCCTAAAAAAACAACAGAGTATAAATACAAACTACGTTTGCCATTACCCATAAGATAAAACTGCATACTTACTTCTTCTGGCACTGTAATACCTGTATTTGTTAGTACATGAAACACATCATGACTTTCTAATTTGTCTTGTAATTCAAAATTATGTTTGGTTATAAAAAGTCCCAAACCATTACCTAAAGTGTCTTTAGGATAGTTTAGCAATGTGCTAATTTTTATGTTCCAAGCATTGTTTTTCTTTAAAAACTTTTGGTAGGGTATTTTACTCCAATCATATAATTTTTCTAACACTAATGCTCTCATAGTTGTTTATTTAAAGTACTTTGTATTTCAAAGTAAAAATGCAAAAAAATAGAATTGTTATTTTCCTATTAATTTTTCTAGTGCGTTAATATGTTTTTTAAACTCTAGCTTGCCTAAGTTTGTTGCAGAATATCTAGTGTTTGGTTTTCTTCCTATAAACTGTTTTTCTACTTTAATATATGCTACTTTTTCTAACGCTTTTGTGTGGCTTGCAATATTACCATCTGTAGCGCCTAGCAATTCTTTAAGCATATTAAAATCGGCATAATCATTCACCATTAAAATAGACATAATGCCTAGCCTAATACGGTGATCAAATGCTTTGTTAATATTATTTATAATACTCATATTTACTTACGGTCGTGTTTAAAGTACATTAAAGATCCATATAAAATATGGCAAACTCCAAAACCCAAAGCCCAAAAATACAAACCATAACCAATAAATTGGGTAGATATTAACCCAATAGCAATTATTGTAATACCTAAATAACGTACACCTCCTAAGGTATATTTACTAGCATTAACACAGGCTAACCCGTAAAAAATAAGGGTAGCAGGAGCTACAATTTTTATGTATTCGTATTGTATTAGTACCAAACAGAAAAGTCCGCCTACTACAAGCGGTAATAAAAAGTTTAGTAGCAAACGTTTGCTAGATACGTCCCACATTTTTTCACCACTTCTTTTGGCTTTAAAATAAGTTAATATAGTTCCTGTAATTAAGGCTAAAACCATAACACTTAAGGCAATTATGAGTAAACTATCTAATGCTCCAAACGTCATAAAAAAACGTTTTAATTCGCTAGGTTCTGTTTTAATAGGGCGTATAATATTATGAGCCAAATATGCTCCAATTAAGGCATATACACCTGCTAATATTCCAGATAGTCCGCTTAAAGACATAAAACGAGACGACTTGCTCATCATATTTTTAATCTCAGAAATGTCGTCTAAGTATTTTTTAGAATCCATATTTAAAGTACTTTGAAAAACAAAGTAAACTAAAATAAATCAATTTTGCAATAGCCTTTTTAAAATTTATATATTTAAAATATGAAACCAGCAGAAGAGTATATATACAATGCACCAGAAAATTACAGAGTTATTTTAATGCATTTACAGGCAGTTATAGTTCGTACACTGCCTAGTGTAGACTTAAAATTTAAGTATAGTTTACCTTATTTTTATATTGATGACAAACCGTTTTGTCATTTAAACTGTAATAAAAACTACGTAGACTTAGTTTTTAAAAACGGGCAACATTTAACAAAATATACAGAGCTACTGGTTGTTGATGGACGTAAAAAAATGAAATCTTTACGCTACACTTCTTTAGATGAGGTAAATAACACTGTATTGGAAACAGTTTTAAGTGATGCTTATGCTGTTAGGAACGAGAAGTTCTAAATCTACTTTTAAAAACTAAGCAAAAGAAAAGGCAACTGGTTAGAGTTGCCTTATTGATAACTAAATGTAAATGGTTACGAGTTTAGTAAGTCAATCTTTAATGATAATTCTTTTACTAATTTATCTGTACTACCACTATAGCCTACAGATACAAATTTTATATTTCCGTCAGGGCCAATAATTACCTTAGTTGGTATACCATTAACCTCAAAATTAGATGCTACTTTGTAAGCTCTACTACCTTCTTTTACAGGATTGTCTATTACAACATTAAAACTGTAGTTGTTATTTTTTACAAAGTCGCCTGCTAGTTTGGTTCTTGTATCAAAATCTCCACTTTCCATAGTGTCTACAAATAAGAAAACAACATTGTCATTATCTTTATACTTATTTACAGCCTGTTGCATTCCTGGGAAAGAAGCTTTACAAGGTCCACACCATGTAGCCCAAAAATCTAATATTACTGTTTTACCTTTTAAAGCAGCAAGTTCTACGGTTTCTCCTTTTGTATTTTTTAATTTAAAGTTTTTAGGCTTTTTATCAATCATTTCCTCTTTGGTTTTAGCAACCAACTTGTCATAACCAACTTTTTCTAGAGCCTCAAAATTTTCTGTAAAACCATCTTCAGAACCATTTTTTGCTACATACGCTTGTTTGTAATAGTCATTAATTTTAGCAGTAGTGTTTCCTTCTTTAATAAATAAAGCAGCTTCTTTTAAAATAACATCGTGTTTTTTATCAGAATTTAAAAACATAACATAACGCTCATTTAATTGTGGGTCTTTTCCATCTGCAATAGCTTCTTTTTGGTATGCAATTGCTTCTGCAATTTCGCCTTGTTTATACTTAATTAAAGCATAAGTGTCTGCATACATATTGTAAGTACTTGTCATATTATTTATGTACTGAGATTTTGTAATGTAAACAGGCTTATCAACCGGATTATTAATTGCATGCTTTGTTATGTCTAAAGATTTTTTAGATATTTCTGACGCAAATTCTAAATTTTCACCTTTCTCTGCATAGTTCCAAGCAAGAGTATTATATGCGCTTGGCAACATACTTTTATCAGATACTTGATCCATAATTTCTGCATACTCTTCTTTTTTTCCGTTTTCTATAGCAGCTGATGCAAGTCTTGTAGCTACAACATCTTTTAACCTGCTTTTTGCTCCAAACTTAGTTTTAAACTCTTCAAACAATTCCTTTTTTTTATCGTAGTCTTGTTCATTATAAAAAGTAGACCAGGCTTTTTGTTGCGCCATAGTCCCTGTAGGAAACTTTTCTTCCATTACAATTTGTAGAGAATCTATTTTTTCTTTTTTCTCAATAGTCTGGTATAAAGACACTAGATTTTTATATTCTAATTCAGATAAATCTGTTTTACTGTTGTAATAAGCTACTCTAGAATTAATGTAGTCTTTTGCACCAGCTTTATCTTTAGCTATATAAGTTCTAGGAAAAACCATATCCCAGTCTTTTTGTAAATCTTTATTAGAAAGCAGGTCTGACTTTATCTTTTCAAAAGCAATCTTTTCATCAACCTTTAAACCAAGGTTATTGCCCATCCTTAATTGGTAATTAGCCAAACCAGCTATTGCACCTGGAATTGTATCTCCGGTAGAAGTAGTAAGTGGAAAAAGATATCCCTTATCATTGTTAGTGTCAAATTCTTTTTTATTCTTAAAGTTTAGAGCTACGGCAGTAGCAGAGTCTGGTATAACTATGGTAGATTTGTAAAGACTATCTGCTTTATTTAGCGTAATATCTACAGGGTAGGTTTTAGAGCCTACAGTGTAATAATAAAAAGCACTAATATCTTCTTCATTAGCATCTGTTGTGTATTTAAGATCTAGTGAGTCACCAGGTTTTAATGTAGCTTTAGAAATGTATAAAGAGCCAATAGTAACTCCATTTTCTTTAGATTTTTCTTTACAAGAGAAACTAAGCACAACAAGTGTTAATGCAAATAAACATTTTATGATTTTCATCCTTTATCTAATTTTTGATTGAAAGATAAAAGTATTGGATTTGTAAGAAAATAACTAGTTAAATCTAAAATATTTATGATTTTTTTTATCGAATTAACATTAAGTTATGCTTTTTTTAAAACGATTAAAGAATTGTTTTGAGCATTAGTTACTTGTTTAAATAATTCTTTTAATGAAAAATATTCATTGGGACTGTACTGTTCTTTATTTATTATTAATTTAAAAGATACTGTAATTAAGTTAGATTTTGAGTTGACCAACATTTGCAATCTGCCTCCTTTGTTAGGTAGAGATAAGTTAATATTTTTTGGTATTTCTTCAATGGTATATTCTGTTGGAATAGTTATTTTGGCTGCATATGTATAAGTACGTTTAAATCCAAAATCTACTGGATATTTACGCTCTTCGGCAGTAAAAGGGTTAGTTGAGCTAAAAGACTTAACTAAAAACGGGTTTATGTATAATGTATTTTGGTCTAGTATGGTGTTATTAGTGTATGAGAAATTTTCAACAGTACGTTTTTCATTGCTTTGTTCTTCAACTAAATTATATTCGTCAATTTCCGCACTAGCTCCAATCTCTTTTTCCTTATCGTTTAAATAATCATCTTCTGTAGTACTATTTAAAACTTTTTTTCTTTCAATAGCTAAATAACCACTATTCATTTCATTGTAGGAACCTGTAATTTTATGACTTTCTGGATCTAATGCTAAGTTAGCTAAAACATAAAGTTGATTATCTTCTTCTGGCGTAATAGTTTCCCAGTAACTATCGTTTTTAAAATCCATTACTCTACCTTGGTAGTTTAATGCTCTGTAAGGTAGCATACCAAATGGCATTAACTTGTCAGATGCATCTAGTAAATAAGTTTTACCTCCAATTACTGTTTTGGCTATAACATAATTAAAATCAGATATTACTGGGTGCGATTTTTTTGGTAATCCATTACTTCTGGTAGATAGTAGTACTAAATCTGTTTTTAAACCGGCGCTATTAAGTAAGTTTATTAAAGATATATTTATTTCACCTATATTTCCCGTTTTATTATCAAAAGCACTTTTTACCCTTATGTTTCTATAAATACCATACTTGTTATTCCAAGTAAACCTATCTTTAACAAAATTAAAAATGTTTTTAGCTCTGGTTAAAGAGTCACCCTCTGTTAATAGTGATTCTGGTACATTTTTTTCAAAAAAACCTTTTTTAGTTAATTGCCTACCTATGTTTTTATCTTTTTTAAATTCTTTGTCTACATCTTCCCAACTTGCTGTGTAATTATGAACTTTACCTATGTTAAAACTCACGGTAGAAGCTAATTCAAAATCTATTCTAGAAAGATAATTAAGAGGTGATAGAGTGAATTCTTCATCTAGATCAAAGGCTGGGATATCATTTATAGCATATTTTAAAACTTCACATTCTGCAGCATAAGCAAATCCAACATTAAAACAATTCTTTTCTTTTTTAGATTCGTTAATATCTAACTTTAAAAAACCTATTAAACTTCTGTTATATTTATAGTTTCCGGGTATTTTAGCATTAAATTCACTATATATTTTTGGAATATTACTCTGAAACTCCCATCCTTTAAAATTATAAATAAATGGAGACAATAAAGTATATTCATACTCTATAATACTACCAACTTTTACATTAGGGAAAGCAAATTTTACCGCACCTAAATTTAGTCCGATACCAACTCGGTAGATATCACTTTGAGATAGATTATTTTGAGAATCTTTATTGTGAGTAATTGCGTTTATATCAAAAACTATTTCAGAAATTTTTTCAGTAGATTTAAATGGTATAATAATATTAGCATTACCAAGACCTTCTTTTTTTAAAATTTTAATTTTTACATAATATTTTTTTTCGATTAAAATTTTGTTATCAATTACTAAGAATTGATTATTCCCTTTTTCATAAAGTACAACAGCATTAGCTGTACTATCTTTTTCGTAAACAGTAAAGTTTTTATCAAAATCAGATAATTGTCCAAATGTGTAACTTTCTTGCGCAACAAGTTGTGTAGTGCTTATTAAAGCAATACAAAATAATACGATGTTTTTAAACATTGGTTTGGTAAGTTTGATTGGTTTTTTGATTGATGAATTGATGTTCTATTTTAAACTATTTACAGTTTTTCTAATAGCAACAAGGTTTGTTAGTACGCGCTCTAAATGGTCTAAGTGTAACATATTTGCGCCATCACTTTTAGCATTAGCTGGGTCAAAATGTGTTTCCATAAAAATACCATCTGCACCAGTTACAATACCAGCTCTAGCAATGGTCTCTATCATATCTGGTCTACCACCTGTAACACCAGAAGATTGGTTTGGCTGTTGTAAAGAGTGTGTTACATCTAATAAAACAGGTGCATATTGCTTCATAGTTGGTATGCCTCTAAAATCTACAATCATATCTTGGTAGCCAAACATAGTACCACGGTCTGTAACCATAACTTGCTGGTTGTTGCTATCTGTAACCTTAGTAACGGCGTGTTGCATACTTTCTGGACTCATAAATTGTCCTTTTTTAAGATTCACAACTTTACCTGTATTTGCAGCAGCTACAACTAAATCTGTTTGTCTAACTAAAAAAGCAGGTATTTGTAAGATATCTACATATTCTGCAGCTTTTTCAGCATCAGATACTTCATGAATATCTGTAACTGTAGGAACATTAAAGGTTTCAGAAACTTTTCTAAGAATTTTAAGTGCTTTGTCATCGCCAATACCTGTAAAAGAATCTACTCTACTACGGTTTGCTTTTTTAAAACTTCCCTTAAAAACATAAGGAATTTCTAACTTATCTGTAATTGTAATTATTTTTTCTGCAATGCGCAAAGCCATATCTTCTCCTTCTATAGCACAAGGGCCAGATAGTAAGAAAAAATTGTCGCTTTTTGTGTGTTTTATTTGAGGTATAAGATCTAAGTTCATCTGTGTTCTAAATTTGTAATTGCAAAGATAGTAGTTTTTACCAGTATTTTACATTTTGTAAACAAGCTCTAAATCAGTATAATAAGAAATTGTAATCTTTTGCTTTTGGGTAAAAAAAATAGAGTATCTTTGCGCGCGCATTTAGGAAGGTAAATGCATTTAAAAATCAGTTATGTCAACAACAAAGAACATTGCAATTATTGCCCACGTAGATCACGGGAAAACGACCTTGGTAGATAAAATTATGTATCACTGTCAGTTATTTAGAGAAAACCAAAATACAGGTGATCTTATATTAGATAACAACGATTTAGAACGCGAACGCGGAATAACAATCGTATCTAAAAACGTTTCTGTAGTCTATAAAGACACAAAAATTAACATTATAGATACTCCTGGTCACGCCGATTTTGGTGGAGAGGTAGAGCGAGTATTAAATATGGCAGATGGAGTTTTACTTT
Organism: Cellulophaga sp. RHA19; assembly: GCF_002813425.1. Classification (NCBI taxonomy): domain Bacteria; kingdom Pseudomonadati; phylum Bacteroidota; class Flavobacteriia; order Flavobacteriales; family Flavobacteriaceae; genus Cellulophaga; species Cellulophaga sp. RHA19. The sequence continues at coordinate 3,761,159 of NZ_PHUL01000001.1, read as the reverse complement.
TAGTAGATGCTTTTGAAGGACCTATGCCACAAACTCGTTTTGTATTGCAAAAAGCAATTGACCTTGGTTTAAAACCTTGTGTTGTTGTTAATAAGGTTGATAAAGAAAACTGTACGCCAGAAGAGGTACACGAAAAAGTTTTTGACTTAATGTTTGAGTTAGGAGCAGAGGAGTGGCAGTTAGATTTTCCAACAGTATACGGTTCAGCTAAAAATAACTGGATGAGTGACGACTGGAAAAACGAAACAGAAAACATAGAGCCATTATTAGATATGGTTATAGAGCATATTCCAACTTTTGAACCAAAAGAAGGAAATACTCAAATGCTTATTACTTCTTTAGATTATTCTTCATTTACAGGTAGAATTGCTATTGGAAGATTACAACGTGGTGGCTTAAAAGAAGGTCAGCAAATTTCTTTAGTAAAAAGAGATGGTACTATTACTAAATCTAAAATTAAAGAACTTTATACTTTTGAAGGTCTTGGTAGATTAAGAGTAGAGGAAGTTAATACAGGAGACATTTGTGCTATTGTAGGTTTAGAAGGATTTGAAATTGGTGATACTGTTGCCGATATTGAAAACCCTGAAAAATTAGAGAGTATTGCTATTGATGAGCCAACAATGAGTATGTTGTTTACAATTAACGATTCTCCTTTCTTTGGTAAAGATGGTAAGTTTGTAACTTCTCGTCATATTAAAGACCGTTTAGAGCGCGAGCTAGAAAAAAACTTAGCATTACGTGTAAACGAAACTGATAGTGCTGATAAATTTTTAGTATTTGGACGTGGTGTATTACACTTGTCTGTACTTATTGAAACAATGCGTAGAGAAGGTTACGAGCTACAAATTGGACAGCCACAAGTTATTATTAAAGAAATTGATGGTGTTAAATGTGAGCCTGTAGAAAGTTTAACTATAGATTTACCAGAAGCTGTATCTGGTAAGGCTGTAGAAATGGTTTCTATGCGTAAAGGTGAAATGACGAGTATGGAAGCAAAAGGAGAGCGTATGGTATGCGAGTTCTTAATTCCTTCTCGTGGTATTATTGGTCTTAGAAACCAATTATTAACTGCTACTGCTGGTGAAGCTATTATGGCACACCGTTTCTTAGAGTACCAACCAATGCGTGGAGATATTCCTCAACGTCAAAATGGTTCTTTAGTTTCTATGGAAACAGGAAAAGCAATTCCTTATTCTATAGATAAATTACAAGACAGAGGTAAGTTCTTTGTAGATCCAGGTGAAGATATTTACGAAGGTCAAGTAATTGGAGAAAACTCTAGAGGTGATGATATGACAGTTAACATCACTAAAACTAAAAAGTTATCTAACGTACGTTCTTCAGGAGCAGATGATAAAGCTAAAATTGTGCCAGCTATTAAATTCTCTTTAGAAGAAGCTTTAGAATACATACAAAAAGATGAGTACGTAGAGGTAACTCCTGCGCACTTAAGATTACGTAAAATTTACTTAACAGAAAACGAACGTAAGCGTAATAAAATAGCTTAATTAATTAAGTTTATACTACAAAAATCCCAAGGCGTAAGTCTTGGGATTTTTTTTATTTAATTTTGAAATGTTCTGTAAGTTAAAACGACTACTAGATATTAACACATAAATATAGATGAGAATGAAAATAATAGTAAAACTTGTAAGTTTATTTGCAATAGTAAGTTTTGTTGCTTGTAAGGAAACAAGTAAAAAGCAAGCTGATAAAAATACACTAGAACAAACAGAAGAATTAGGATATCAAATACCAAACTCTTGGATAGAAAAAAGAGTTACTGCTGCCAGTAAAAGATTAAATGCTACAGAGGCAGGTAAAGTCTTATGGAGTGCAATGGATGCGCACGGCGGATTAAAAAAATGGTATTCTAATGGTTATTTATCTTTTAGATTTAATTACCAACCATTAAATGGTAAAGGTATTAGAGATTCTTACCAAACAATAGATACTTGGAATAACAAAGCAAGACACAATAGCATAACAGACAAGAGTAATTTTTTTGGTTGGGATGGCAAAGAGTCTTGGGTTAAAGCAAAAGATAGTACTTCTTTTGAGTATGACACTAAGTTTTGGGCATTAACTCCAATATACTTTTCTGGTCAACCATTTGTTTTTGATGGTAAAGGTGTTAACTTAGAGTTGTTACCACAAGTAACTTTTAATGGAAAAACAGAAAATGTAGTTAAAGTTACTTATGATGGTGGCGTTGGTTCTGCTCCAGATGATTATTACATTATGTATATAAATGCAGAAACTAATTTAGTGGATGCTTTTAAATACATTGTTTCTTATCCAGAGTATTTCCCTGAAGGTGGACACGCTCCTGAAAAAATTACAGTTACCCAAGGAACAACAACTGTAGACGGTATTGTATTTGCTAAAGGTTTTAAAACCTATTGGTCTAATGAAGAAGAGGAAAACGGGTTAGGAGAATATATTACTAAAATAGATGTTAGTGATATTAGTTTTTCTGATGAAGTAGAAGAAAATTATTTTTCTAAACCAGAAGGAGCAAAAATTTTAAAATAGTATATAAATTGAAGTTGTAATACAAGAAAAAGCCTTCATCTATAATAAGATGAAGGCTTTTTTTATTTTTTTAATGTGGCAGATGCTGCGCCTATAATTCCGGCGTGGTTTTCTAATACGGCAGGTATTACTGGAGTGTTAATTTTTATGTACTTACTAAATTTTTCAAATTCTTTAGATATGCCACCACCTATAACAATGGTGTCTGGTGCGACTAACAACTCTACATACTCTAAAAAAGTATTTACACGTTTTCCCCATTTTTTAAATGAAAGATCTTCTCGTTGTCTAGCAGAATCAGCAGCCCAAAGTTCTATTTTTTTATGCTTTTTGTAAGGTATTTGACCTAACTCAAAATTAGGGATAAGTTGGCCATCTAAATAAGCGCTACTACCTAAACCGGTTCCAATGGTAATCATTACAACAAAACCTTTAAGATCTTTACCTACACCATAATTCATTTCTGCGTGGCAAGCTGCATCTGCATCATTAATTACTGTAAACGGCAAGCCTGTAGTTTCTGTAAACAAAGCAGTAACATCTTTATTAACCCATTTACTATGTAAATTTCCAGGTGTTTTGCAAACACCACCTTTAATTAAAGTAGGAAAACCACAGCCAACAGGACCATCATAATTAAAATGCTTTATAATTTTATGTACAACTTTAGCCATTTCTTTTGGCTTTTTTGTAGGCGGAGTAGGAACTCTAAAACGGTCTGTAATTTTTTCTCCTGTCTTAACATTTACTAGCGCTCCTTTAATTCCAGAACCACCAATATCTATACCTAGAACTTCCATTTAGTAGCTTTATAGTTAGATTAACAAAGTAACAAAAAAACTTTAAAGAGTATCTATTAAATAAATCTATGTAGTATTTAATAGGTTTTTACATGTCATTAAAATAATAGTAGATTCTTATAAATTACTATTAGTAAGTAATTTAAGAATTTAAATATTAATACTCTTAAAATACTCAAAAGTCTACAATTAATTATTAGATACAGGTTTTAGGTATATTTTAGATCTGCACTAGTTGTTTTTTGTATATTTGTAAGAAAAATATTTATAAATGTTTAGAATAAATTTAAAGTATTTAGCTGTATTAATGGTTTTTAGTAGTTTATCATGTAGCAGTTCTAGTGATGATGATACTGTTAATAGTGCTGTAGGAAAAGCCATTGTTTTAGAGGCTCCATTTTTTGTAGATGATAATAATCCTGCTCCTTCTGGAAAAAAATGGACTAAAATAGAAAACGTTTCAGATGAGTTTAATAATAATAACTTTGATGAAGTTAAATGGGTAAATACCAGTACACGCTGGATAGGAAGAGCTCCAGGAATTTTTAAAGCAAATACTGTATCACAAGCTGAGGGTAATTTAATGCTTACGCCATATGAGTTAAATGAGCCAGAAGTGGTTAATGGAGATACTTTTACTCATGCAGGTTCTAATATCTACTCTAAAAATGCAGTGCAGGTTGGTACTTATGTAGAGTGTAGTATGAAAGCAAATAAAACTTTTATGTCTTCTACATTTTGGTTAATTAATGTTGTTGGAGAGGGAGAAGGATGTGACAAGAGGGTAACAGAATTGGATATACAAGAATGTGTTGGGCAAATTACAGGAACAGCAAATTTTGCTAAAACTTTTGATGAAACAATGCATTCAAATACGCACAGTAGAAATACTAACTGTGAAGAAACTCCAGTTGGATCTGAAGGAAATAATGTAACTACAGGTGAAAAGGTTTGGGAAGATTACCATATTTATGGTGCTTGGTGGAAGAGTCCTACAGAAATAGAGTTTTATCTTGATGGTAAAAAAGTTTATACTGTAACTCCTAAAGCTGAGTTTAGTTTGCAAATGTATTTAAGGTTGGTGGTAGAAACTTATGACTGGAATCCTGTTCCTGAAGATGGAGGAATGACAGCAAGTAAATCTGATAGAACAACGTATTATGATTGGGTTAGATCTTGGGAATTAAAAGATAATTAACCTTTAAATAATTGAAACTTAAAAAGCCCTTTACTGTTGTAAAGGGCTTTTTAAGTTAGTTAAACTGTAGTAACTTTTTATTAATTAATGTTTCCCATTTTTTTGCTAACTGTAGTTCCCCTGTTAGTTGCATTTTTAAGTCGGAATCATACACATGAAATAAAGCTTCTGGGTTGTTATTAAAACGAGGAATAAATTTTAAATATAAGCCTTGTATTATATACTCTTTTCTATCCTTATTAGTATTTATGGTTTTACTTTTTGTGCCTATTTTACAGGTTTTAATACCTTCTAAGTTTACTATTCCCTCGTTTATTACTCCTTCTTCATTTTTGTAATAGAAAACCCTATTTTGTTTATGGTCAATACCAATAATAAAGTTGGCGCTTATTTCATAATCATTAATTGTACAGTTGTCTCTATTTGCTACTTCTTGTAGTGCTGCTAGCATTTTTTTCTCTTTCTTTTTTCGTCCTTTAGCTATTAATATAAAAGGTAATATGCATACTATTACTATTATAATTGCTATTATATCTGTTCCTAAATCCATTATGTAATTTTTTAAAGTTGATGTAAATAAAAGTGTGGCTATGTGTATATACAGAGCCTTTAGTTAAATTGGTTTTACTGCGGTTGCAATAAAAAATGTATCAACTTAATTACAAGAAATAATGAAAAGGAAATATGAGTTTTAACTTTTTAAATTGTACTAAAAAGTTAATATAAGTACTGTAATAATTAGAATTTAGCGATAATATACTGTGCTGACTAGCAGAGGTATTAGACGCTATAAAATTCTTAAATATATCTTTTAATGTAGAAGGAAAATTGCTGTTATTACTAGGAATGTCAACAATGTTTTCGGTTTGTGAAGTCTGCGTAAAGAAGTTGTTAGATGCATTGTATGAAAACTGAACTTCTTTTGCTGTAGAAATTTCTTCTACATTATAAGACGCAAGAGATTGTGTTACAACACCTATTGCTAAGCAATACAATGTAGTAAGTAAAAGTGCGCCTATAAATTTTACTGTTTTTTTCACGCCGCAAATGTACTTTAATCTATAAATAAGTAAATGTTAATTTATATTAAAGTTACTTGTTAAGGCAGTTTTTTACATTTTCTATAGCTTCTTGTTTATCTGCAAGTACCACTAAAATGTCTTTATCTTCAATAACAGTAGATCCGTTTGGTGTTACATATTTGTTATCTCTACGTATCATTGCTATAATTGCGTGCTTAGGAAAACCTAGATCTACAATTTTTTTATTTACAGCATAGCAATTAGCAGTAACAGGAATTTCTTTAATTAATGCTTTTGGGTTGTCTTCCATTAGAAGATCTGTAGCACTTAGTTTTTTTTCTTCATTAGGTAATGCTACGTTTAACCATTTAGCCATTACAGACAGTGTTGTACCTTGTATTAATACAGAAGAAACCGAAATAAAAAATACGATGTTAAACATCATATCTGCTTTGTCTATACCAGCCAATAAAGGGTACGTAGCAAATACAATTGGTACTGCACCACGTAAACCAACCCAAGAAATATAAAAACGACGTCTAAATTTCATTTTAAAAAAGAGTAGACTTAGAAATACACTTACAGGGCGTGCTACTAAAATTAAGAATAAAGATATAAGTATTCCAATGCCAAAAACAGGAACAATTTTAGAAGGGAAAACGAGCAAGCCAAGCGTTAAGAATAATACAATTTGCATTAACCAAGCTAAACCATCGTACATTTTTAAAATGGTTTTTTTATGAATTAAATCTTGATTACCTAAATAAACAGCACAAATATAAATTGCTAAAAAACCATTACCGCCAACAAAGTCTGTTGCAGAAAATGTAATAAACATTAATGCAATTACCAGCACTGGGTAAAGGCCTTCAAAATCTAGTTTAATTTTATTTATAATGTACTTGCTAAGTTTACCAAAACCAAAACCTGCTATTGCACCAAATGCCATTTGTTGTATAAACATTGGTATGATAGAGAATATACTCTGGTCCTGATTTATTACTAGTGTTAAAAAGGCAAGTGTTAGCACATATGCCATAGGGTCATTACTACCACTTTCTAACTCTAAGGTTGGTCTTAAATTATTTTTTAATGCTAAGTTTTTAGATCTTAAAATAGAAAATACAGCAGCAGCATCTGTAGAAGACACAATAGAGCCAAGTAGCATACTTTCATAAATTGTAAAATTTGTAATATAAAATACAAAAGTACCTATAGTAACTGCGGTTAAAAGGACGCCTATGGTAGAGAGTACAATACCTTCTTTTAGTATAGGTTTTACAGTGTTCCAGTTGGTATCTAATCCACCAGAAAAAAGAATAAAATTTAAAGATACTATACCTATAAACTGTGCAAGTTTAGGATCATCAAACTTAATACCTCCAATGCCGTCAGACCCAGCAAGCATTCCTATTACTAAAAATAATAGTAAGGTTGGTACTCCAAATTTATAAGATGTTTTACCTACTATAATGCTAATAAAAAGAAGAATAGAGCCAACTAAAACAATATTTTCAATGGTTAAATTCATACAAGCGTTAATTTTTATAAGCTCACAAAAATAATGGTAAAATTTCTATAAAAATATGTATTTATGTTAATGTATTACAAGGAAATGTACAATTATTAAACTGTTCTTTTTTATACTTTGTTTTTCTCTGTTTTTTTGTAAATCCACTCTAAAACAAAGCATAATGCAATTATACTTAAAGATATAATTACTCCTAAAACATTAGAGGTATATTGTTGTTGTAATAAAGCCAAAGTAGCTATTATACAAAGTGTAAAACCAATTAAAGGAATACTTTTTTTAGACCCAGTTTCTTTTGCTCTTCTGTAACCAGCTAAATTAACAATGCCAAATATTACTAAAAAACCAACACTGCCAGCTGTAGAAATACTCTCTAAGTCCAATACATTAACTAAAACTAATGTTGCTAAAGCTGTAATTAATAGTCCTATAGGTTGATTCCATAATTTAGATAAAAAATTATGAGGAAGCTCATCATCCTGAGCAATTTCAAAATTAACACGACTGCCACCATACAATGAAGCATTAATAGCTGAAAAAGTAGAAATTAAAGCAGCTATTGTAATAATTGAAAATCCAATTTTGCCAAGCATTGGCTCAGCAGCTTCTGCCAAAACATAATCTTTTGCAATTGCGATTTTAGAAAAGGGTAGGGAGCCAACAGTAACAAAAGCAATAATTATATAAAGGATTATTACAAAAATTACAGAGTAGTAATAGGCCTTAGGAATATTTTTTTCTGGATTTATTATGTCAGGCGCGGCATTTGCTATAAGTTCAAAACCTTCGTAAGCAACAAAAATAACCATACCGCCAGCAAATAGTTTAACAGGATTTTCCCATTGGGATATTGCTAGTTGTGATAGGTTAGGATTGCCAAATAAACCATAAGCGCCAACAAAAATAAAAGAGATTAATATTACCAGTTTTATAATTACTGCGTAAGATTCTATTTTACCCACAACCGTAATACTGTAGTAATTTATAACGGTAGCTAAAATAATAATACCACTAGCGTAAATATGAAAATCTAATGTTTTATGTGTTGTAATTTCTAGTAAGTTAGGGGCATAAGAGCCAAAAGCACTAGCGTATAAGGATAGCATAATAATATAGCTAACCCAAAGTAAATTATTTATGGCGCCGCTAAATATAGAAACTCCAAAGCCTTTGTTTATAAACTTTACAGTACCACCTCTGTCTGGGTAGGTTTTAGAAAGTTTAACGTAACTATAAGATGTTATAAGAGCTAACATACCTGCAAATAAAAATGCTATTGGTGTACCACCTTTTGCAAGGGAAACTGCAAGTCCTAACACTGCAAAAATGCCACCGCCAACCATACCACCTATACCAATAGATATGGCATCTCGTAATTTTATTTTAGAATTTTGGTTTGTCATTTATACAAGTCTAGTTTTACTCGTACAAAGATAAAAAAACCATTTTAGCTGATTGTTTTATTCGCTTTTTAAAAGCTTCCACCACTTTTTCTTTTGTGGAGTTAAATCTACTCTGGTGTTTAAAAAGTCAAAATATTTCTTGTCTTCTTGCATAAAAATAGGTTTACCTTTTATGGCATAGGCTCTATTAAGTTCGCATTCTGCTCTGTATTTGTTTCCAATTTCTAATTGGCATTGTCCTAATCTTAAATGTATAAAAGGGTTGCCAATAGCATCAGGACAGTGCATAGCGTCAGATAAGTTTTTTACGCCAGCTTTATAATCTTTATTAACAAAGTTAATATCGCCAATAGAAGCCAATACCCAAGTGCTTGTTTCCCATTTTGTTTTAGGCTCTGGTATTAGATCATAAGCAAGCCAGTATTTTTGTAATGCATTGGTGTATTCTTCTTTTTCTATAAGCAAATCTGCTGTCTTAGATAATTGTAAAATTTGCATGTAAATTTTCTCGTCCAATTCCTTCATTTGGGTTTTTTAAGAGCAAAATTTACATCCTTTTTTAATCATATAAGTTGTTTATTTTTAAAGCATTGATAACTTAATGTTTAATTAACTTTTTACAGTTTAAAGGTTAACTCTTTGTAATTTATTTTAGGCTATTAATCATTTTTTTAAAGTGAGGATAATAGATGCGTCCCCACATTGGGTTTTTATCAAATTGATGTACTTCTTTGGTATCTGGATTAAAAATTACTGGAATTGTGAATCCTGCCCATTTTTTACCAGATTTTAATTTTTTGCAATATTCTTTTGCGTCTTCGTCAATATTATTAGAAATTAATATTGATACAACACCAATTGCAGACTGCAAACCTCTTGGCCAACCAGTATAATTTTTCTTTGTAAAATTAAATGATTCTGTTAAGTGTTGGTCTACTATTGTAGAGGTGATTTTTTCATCTTTAAAATCTGTAACCACAATAAACGTATTAAGTTGTGTTGCCATCCAACTTAGTTTAAATTTTTTCTCGTAGCCAATAACACTTCTTTTGTCTAGTATATTATCATCAGAGTGATAAATTCCTTGTGAATTTAATCTTTGTTTAATAGTATCTGTATTCATCGTAAAAAAGGTTTAGTTGTTTTTTTATTTTAATACTCCAAAACTAATAGACTAATAAAAATAAATACTCCCTGTTTTCCGTGAAATGACTGTTTTACAGTTTTTTAAAATTAATTATTATTGTTTTTCTGCTAATTCTTTAAGTACAGAAATAGCTTTTTTAGCATCGTTTTTATCTACAAATATGTGATCATGATAATATGCAGCAATTACATTACAGCTTATATTGTGTTTAGTAAGTTCTGTAGAAAAAGCTGCTGTTAGCCCTACGGCTTCTAATGATGAGTGTATAGTAAGTGTAATCCAACTTGCAATAAAACTATAAGTAAACCCTTGTTCGTCAGCATAGTTTTTTGTTGTAACAATAGTAATACCTTCTGCTTCTTTAAATTCGCAAATTATGTTTTTACGATTTAGCGAGCTACTGTCTTTTATAGTGCAAAAAACGTATTCCCCTTTGTTAAGTTTAGGAGTCATACCTTTTAGTAATTCTGATAAATTAGTTTTTCCAGACATTTTTTTCTTTTTAATTAATGTGTCACGGCTTTTAGTCCAACAATAGACCCAACAAGTGTAGTTATAAAAAATATTCTCCAGAAATTGGCAGGATTTTTAAAAACAAAAATACCTACAAGTACTATGCCTACAGCTCCAATGCCTGTCCATACAGCATAACCAGTGCCAATAGGTATGGTTTGCATTGCTTTTATTAATAAAATAAAACTAACAGCAGAACATATAAAAAAGCCTGTGTACCATAAGTACATATCAGTTCCTGTTGCCTCTTTAGCTTTGCCTAAGCAGAACGCAAAAGCAACTTCAAACAGACCTGCAATTAGTAAAATTACCCAATTCATAGTTGTTCTTTTTTTACAAAGGTCTAACAACGTAATTAGATAAAATTTTACAAATGATAAAAAATGAAACTATTTTATGCTAGCTCTAATTCTGCTTAAACTAACTTGTGTAATACCTAAGTATGATGCTATATGTCCTAACTGAACTCTTTTAATTAAGTCGCTATTATTTTTTAATAAATCTTGATAGCGTTCTGTAGCGGTTCTAAATTGTCTAGATATTAAGCGTTCTTCAGTTTTAATTAGCTCTTGTTCTGCAAATTTACGACCCCAATTGGCAATGTGTATATCATCAAAAAAAAGTTGTTTTAATTTACTGGTTTCAAGCTTATATAAATCACAATCTTCAAGCAATTCAATTTTCTCATAGCCTTTTTTGTTTTCAATATAGCTACGCATAGATATTATGGTTTCAGATTCTTTACCAAACCAAAAGGTAACTTCTGTTGTGTCAAAATCAGAATATGCTCTAACAATTCCTTTTTTAATAAAATATATATTGTGCTCTACAGTATTGTCTTTTATAATTAAATGTGTTTTAGGGTATGACACCTCTACTGTATTGTCTTTAATTTTAGCTAAAGAGGCTTGTGGTAGTGTATAAACATTGTTAAGTATTGTATCTATTGTCATTTTAAAAAGTATGCTTTTAAATATAAGTTAAAAGGTAACCTAAAATAGATCTTCCCAAAACAATATAAGCACTATTAATTTTTTAAAACAGAAAAACAAGTACTAAACTTAAAATAGCGATAAGTGTAGTTTGCCAATCTATAGCAGTCTTTCTATTTTAGTATTTTAACAGGTTTTTTATTCTCATCAATAGCAACAAAAGTAAATTCGCCAGACACAGCTTTTTCCCTGTAGTTAGAGTACATTTCTTCTATATAAATATCTACCCTAACTTTTAAACTTGTATTACCAACGTGAGTAACGTAACCAGATAATTCTACAATGGTACCAGCCGGAATTGGCATTTTAAAATCTATTTTATCACTACTAACAGTTACCATTTGTTGCCTGCTAAATCTTGTAGCGCAAATAAAAGCAGTCTCGTCCATAAGTTGCATTGCAGTACCACCAAAAAGAGTGTCATAATGGTTAGTAGTATTAGGGAAAACGGCTTTAAAAATTGTAGTTACAGATTTTTCAATTCTTTCTTCTAAAGTCATAAGAGTAGATTTATTTAGGTGTAAAATATGTGGTAAAAATACTACTTAAAATTGATTGAAAATAGAAATGAAAGCAAGAGTTTACGCTTGTGTAAAAACGGCAGTTATTAAAAATGCCTCGTATGGTGATACTAAGTGTTTTATACGATTAGCAAAGTAAGGAGAAACTACTTCTTCTCTGTGTAAATCCCATAAATTTGTATGGCTACCACATTTTGGTTCTTTGTCTCTATTCTCATTGTAGCTAATGCATAACTCAATTAATAATTTAAAAAATAGGTTTATAGTAGGTGTTAGTTGTATAAAATTACCTTCTATATCTGTAACGTAAATGGGAGTGTGTTCTTGTGTGGTATCTGCCCATATTTTTTTAGATGATGCATTAAAAGAATGTCCTATTACAACCTTGCCATCTTTCCACGGATTGTGTTTTTTAGTCATAGCTGTTCCTTTTCCAAAAATATGCAACTTTGGGTGTAAGCTAAAAAAGGTGTTTATATGTATGTGTGGTAAAATTAAAAGTGTACTATAATTGGTGTATAAAAAACTTAGTTCTGCAGAAAGTACTTTCTCTTTTACGTGAGTTATTGGTGTTTGGTTCTCTCTAGTTAAAAAGTCGTTTTTACTCCCAAATCTAGTGGTGAGTAATATACTCTGAAAATCTTTTAAGGTGTTAGAAAATTCTTCAAGACTATTCTTCATACTTTAATTACTAATAACATTTTAGCTAATGTAATTGTTTTTAATGGCTAATTTTTATTGATTTTGTAATCGTTTACAATTAATTTATATCCGTTTTTATAGCAAAACCTGACATAGTTGCTGATTTCATTTTTTTAAATTTATATTTTTTTAGCATTTACCTAACTCCCTATAGTACTACTTATAAAGGGCTGTAGCGTTTTTTTCTTTTTTTTAGTTTGATAAAAATAGTGTTTATACCCTTTTATGTCAGGTTTTTATTCCTTTGGCTTGGTTTTAGTGCTTTTATAACCCTAAGTTTAAAATAAAATATAGGCTGCGTAAAAATTATGCAAAGGATATTTTAAAAATTGAAAAATACAATATGAGTATAGTTAAGGAAAACAACACGGTTAAAGTAAATTACACAGGGAAGTTGGCAGACGGACAAGTTTTTGATACTTCTGAAGGTAGAGAGCCGCTAGAGTTTACTTTAGGACAAGGACAATTAATACCTGGTTTTGAAAAAGGTGTTATAGATATGAAGCTAAACGAAAAAAAGACTATTACTATTGCTAAAGAAGAAGCATATGGTGAGGTTAATGAAGCTTTAATACAAGAAGTAAAAAAATCTGAATTACCACAAGATATGGAGCCTAAAGTAGGTATGGGATTAGTTTCTAAAGCTCCAGATGGTAGAGAAATGAACTTAATGGTAGTAGAAGTTAAAGAAGAGTCTATTGTTATAGATGGTAACCATCCTTTAGCAGGTAAAGACCTTATTTTTGATCTAGAAGTTTTAGAGATTAAATAAGCATCTCTCTTTATAAAATAAAAACCCGATAAACACTATTAAAGTTTATCGGGTTTTTTATTAAAAAATAGTTTTAGGTTATTCTTTGTTTTCAGAAGCAGTCTTCATCTTTTTGTAACCTGTGTAAGCAAGCAATGCACCATTAGCAATACAAATAATACCAAGTATTTTTTGCTGTAGCGTAAGTAATGCAATACCACCTATTACGCCGCAAATACCAAATGTTGCTAGTTGTTTGCCCTTATGATGTTGTTTGTTGTTCATTTTTATGTATTTGTGCTACTCGTATGTATCTGGTTCTATATGTATTAAAACATATTCTAGATTTGGAATCTCAGTCATAAGATAATCTTTTAGTTTGTGAGATATATCATGGCCTTCTTTTACTGTAATTTTTCCGTCTACAATGGCGTGTAAATCTATATGAAACTTCATACCTGCTTTACGTATAAAACATTTTTCGGTATCTAAAACACCATCAACCTGTATAGATTTGTTTCTTATTTCATCAATTAAATCATCATACAATTGCTCGTCCATAACCTCGCCAAGTGCAGGTCTTAAAATTAAATAGCTATTATATAATATAAAACCGGAGGCAAGTAGAGCAGCCCAATCATCTGCGGTTTCATATCCTTTACCACAAACAAGTGCAATAGAGATACCAATAAAGGCCATTACAGATGTTATTGCATCGCTTCTGTGGTGCCAAGCATCTGCTTTTAAAGAGGAGCTATGTATTTCCTTACTTTTTTTTAAAACTATACGGTATAGGGTTTCTTTCCAGATAATAATAACTCCTAAAACTATAAGCGTCCAGGCTTTGGGTATTTTGTGCGGTGTTTGTATGTTTTGTATGCTTTCATAAGCAATTATTGTGGCAGATGTAACTAAAAAAGCAACAACCAAAAAGGTAATTAGGGGTTCTATTTTTCCGTGTCCGTATGGGTGATTTTTATCTGCAGGGCGTTTTGCGTATTTAAAACCAACTAGAACAAGTAAAGAAGAAAAAACATCTGTAGTAGATTCTATTGCGTCTGCAATAAGAGCGTAAGAATTACCAAAAAAGCCAGCAAGCCCTTTAATAATAGCCAAGCAAAGGTTGCCTATTATACTAAAATAGGTTGTTTTAATGGCGGTGTCTTCAACATTCATAGTTGTAGGCCTTTGTAAGTTGTTTTTAAACGGCGCGTTGTACTACTTCAAACACCTTATTGTCATCGCACTTTAAAGTTTTAGATGGGTATTTTAATATAAGTGCATAGTCGTGTGTTGCCATTAAAATTGTGCGTCCGGTTTTGTTTATATCTTGCAACACTTTCATAACCTCTACACTAGTTTGTGGGTCTAAGTTTCCTGTAGGTTCATCGGCTAAAATAAGTTCAGGGTCGTTAAGTAAAGCACGTGCAATTGCAATACGCTGTTGCTCTCCTCCAGAAAGCTCATGCGGAAATTTAAATCCTTTTGTTTTCATACCAACCTTGTCTAAAACTTCTTCAATTTTAGTATCCATTTTGGTGCGGTCTTTCCAACCTGTAGCTTTTAAAACAAAAAGTAAATTGTTATTTATAGTACGGTCTGGTAATAATTTAAAATCCTGAAAAACAATACCAAGTTTACGGCGTAAAAACGGAATGTCTTTTTCTTGCATTGTTTTTAAATCTATATCTACAATAGTACCGCTACCTTCTTTTAATGCTAAGTCACCATAAAGGGTTTTCATAAAACTACTTTTTCCACTTCCTGTTTTTCCTATAAGGTAAACAAACTCGCCCTTTTTTATCTCTAAAGAGATGTTATTAAGCACAAGGCTGTCTTTTTGAAAAACGGAAACGTCTTTAAGTTCTAAAATAGTGTCTTGCATAAATTTTGAGGTAAATAAATTTACTGGTATTATTGTTGATATAAAAGTAATAAGTTTAAGGGTAAAAGTAATGCGCTTTGGTAAAAAATATTTTTCTTAGTTTTAATATACTTTTAGCCATTTTAAACGTTATATAATTTAACAAAGGTATATCACTATAAGACCTTGTCTATATGAAAATGAAAAAAATTGCAATACTCCTATGTTTTATGGGGATGTCTATCTATGGATATTCGCAAAAAACAGAAATTTACACACACAAGAATAAAGATTACGTAAAAGCACTGTCTTTGTACAACGACAAGCAGTACCAAGCGTCACAAGCCGTTTTTAAAGAAGTGGCAAAAAGCACCAATGATTACGAGACAAAAGCCAATAGTCATTACTACATTGCTACGGCTGCAATACGTCTTAATCAGCTTGGTGCAGATAAACTTATGGAGAAGTTTGTGGCAGACTACCCAACGTCTACCAAAAGAAATACAGCTTATTTAGATGTGGCAGATTATTATTTTGAAACGGGTAAGTATCCGCACGCTTTAAAATGGTATGCTAAAGTAGACCAATCTTCTATGTCTAGGAAAGACAAAGAACGATTTGAGTTTAACAACGGATACGCTCTTTTTTCATCTAAAAAATACAAAGACGCAGAACGTTATTTAAATCGTGTTACCAACTCGGCAACCTACGGTTCTCAAGCAAAATATTACTTAGGTTATATTGCTTATGAGCAAGATAATTACCAAGAGGCAAATGAGCGTTTTGACCAGATTACAGATCAGGACGAGTTAAAAGAAAAACTATCATACTACCAAGCAGATATGAATTTTAAACTTGGTAATTTTGAAAAAGCTATAGCACTTGCCAAAGAACAGTTGCCAAAAGCAGATAGGAATGAGGTATCAGAATTAAATAAAATAATAGGTGAAAGTTACTTTAACCTAAAACAATACAATAATGCTATACCTTATTTAACAGAGTACAAAGGTAAACGTGGTAAGTGGAGTAATACAGATTATTATTTGCTTGGTTACAGTTACTATAAGCAAGGAGATTACGCAAATGGTATAGACCAGTTTAATAATATTATAGATGGAGATAACAGTGTGTCTCAAAACGCATATTACCATTTAGCAGAATGTTATTTAAAACTAGATAAAAAACAAGAAGCTTTAAATGCATTTAAAAATGCATCTCAGATGGATTATTCTGAGCAAATTAAAAAAGATGCTTATTTAAACTATGCCAGACTTAGTTATGAAATTGGTAATGCATACGAGCCTGTGCCAGCAGTACTAACTAAATATTTAGAAAACTACCCAGATAGTGAGCACGCTAAAGAAATTCAAGAGCTTTTAGTAGATTCTTACATTACATCTAAAAATTACAAAGGTGCTTTGGAGTTGCTAGAGAAGAATAAAAATTACGCTAGTAAAGAAACGTACCAAAAGGTTGCTTTTTACAGAGGCGTAGAATTGTTTTTAGAGCAAGATTACAATACTGCTTTAGATGCGTTTAATTTGTCTTTAGATAATGCCGAAGAACCAAAATTTAAAGCCAGAGCAAATTTCTGGAAAGCAGAATCACTTTATTTACTAAACAAGTTTGATGATGCCTTGGTATCGTTTGTAGCTTTTCAACAGAATCCAATGTCTGTTTCTACAGAAGAAAATAAGGAGTTAGATTACAATTTAGCATATACTTATTTTAAACTGAATGATTACGTAAATGCAACATCATATTATAAAAAATATACAGATAGCAAACCAGAAGACGAGGCTAAGTTAAACGATGCTTATTTACGTTTGGGAGATTGCTACTTTGTAACTAGCAAGTATTGGCCAGCTATTGAAACGTATAATATCGCTTTAAAAAACAGAGGCGGACAAAAAGATTATGCCGCTTACCAAAGAGCTCTAAGTTATGGTTTTGTTGGTAAGAGTGATACTAAAATTAGTGAACTAAAAAGCTTTGTAACAAAGTATAACAAATCTACTTTAAAGGATGATGCTTTGTATGAGTTAGGAAACACATACATTAAATTAGGTAAGGAAGATTTAGGTTTACAAGCATATAATAAATTAATTAGCGACTATAAAGGAAGTAGTTTAGTGCCAAGAGCATTACTACGCCAAGGTTTAGTGCACTATAACGCAAGTAGAAATGAAAAAGCCTTAGCTAAATTTAAAACAGTTGTGCGTGACCACGCCAAAACACAAGAGGCAATACAAGCTGTAGCAACAGCAAAACTAGTTTATGTAGATCTTGGTAGGGTAGATGAGTATGCAGACTGGGTTAGAGATTTAGATTTTGTAGAGGTTACAGATTCAGAATTAGATAATGCTACCTATGATTCTGCTGAAAAACAATTTATAGAAAATAAAACAGATGCGGCTATTAGAGGTTATGAGAATTACATTAAAGAATTTCCTAATGGTTCTCATATTTTAGATGCAAACTTTAAACTAGCGCAATTGTATTTTGGTAAAGGGCAAAAAGCAAATGCGTTACCACATTACAAATACGTTGCAGACCAAGGAGCTGCAGAATTTACAGAGCAGGCAATAGCGCGTGTATGTGAAATTTATATTGGAGATAATAAATACACAGATGCTTTTCCATACTTAGAGAAACTAGAGCAAACAGCAAATATTAAACAAAATGTAACCTTTGCACAGTCTAACTTAATGAAAGGTTATTACAATCAAAAGAACTATAGCAAAACTATTGCTTATGCAGAAAAAGTGTTAGCTACAGAGAGTATAGATAACCGTATTAAAAGTGATGCTCATATTATGATAGCGCGTTCTGCTATTAAAACTAACGATGAGGTTAAAGCAAAAGAAGCATATGCTACGGTACAAAAAATAGCAACAGGTGAAAGAGGTGCAGAGGCTTGGTATTACAATGCGTACTTTAAAAACAAGGAGCAAGATTATGAGGCTTCTTCTGCAGCAGTGCAAACATTGGTTAAAGATTTTTCGGGATATAAAGAATGGGCAGGAAAAGGCTTGTTAGTTATGGCTAAAAATTACGATGCATTGGGAGATGCGTACCAAGCAAATTATATTTTAGAAAATATTATAAAAAACTTTAGCAGTTACCCAGACATAGTTGCAGAGGCACAAACAGAACAGCGACTTATTAAAACCAAGGAAGCACGTAGCAACTCTTCTATAAGTCCAGATGGCAACTAAAAAAAAGGCAACTAATATTAAGAACACACTATGCAAAAGTATATCTATATAACTATAACTTTATTTTTAGGATTGGCACCAATTGCCTTTGCACAAGATAAAGACAAGGATAAAGAAGAAAAAGATTTAGGAACAGAGACTGTAACGGTAGTAAAAGCATACAAGCCAACTATTGCAGATGCTTTTAAACTAAAATCTACACCTGTTATTAATGGGGCGGTAGAATTAAAGAAAAAGCCAATTAATTATAGTATTTTTTCTGTGCCTGTAGCTTCTACATTTACACCAGCAAAGGGTAAAGCCACTGCTGTAAAAAAGAAAAAACCAGAGGAGTTATTTAATTCTTATGCTTCTTTAGGTTTGGGAAATTACAACAATGCTTTGGTAGATTTTTATACAAGCAGACCTATTAACAGAAACGAAACTTTAGATATAGGGTTAAACCATCATTCTTCTCGTGGAGATATAGAAGAAGCTCCTGTAGATAATGTTTTTTACGATACTAAAGTAAAAGGTATTTATACAAGAAGAGAAAGAGATTTAGAATGGAATGCCAATTTAGCTTTACAACATAAGTTATACAGTTGGTATGGAGTAACAGAAGATGCTTTGGGTACAATACCAGAAAGTCTTATAGATGAAAAACAACATTATTTTGATGCAGAACTTGGAGGAGAGCTTAAGATGGAAGATTACCTAATTAAAGGTGGTGATGTATTGTTAAGACGTTTTTGGGATGCAACAGAATCCGGAGAAAATAGAGCGGTTATTAACGCAGCTGTAGAAGTGCCAATTTCTAATGAGTTAATTAACTTTAATGTAAAACTAGATTACCTTGGTGGTAAATTTAAAAATGCTAGTTTAAATAACACAGATAATACTGGCGAAATTAAATTTGGTCAGGTACAGTTTGGTGTAAACCCTAGCTTGGTAATATTAAGAGATGACCTTACTTTAAATTTAGGAGCTAATGTAGTATATGGTTTAGATACAGAGGCTAGTAACAGTAACTTATATATTTATCCTGCGGTAACAGCTTCATACAGATTGTCTGGAGAAACTGCAATTGCATATGGTGGTATAGAGGGAGATTTACATCAAAATTCTTATCACGATTTTGTAGATGAGAATCCATTTGTATCTCCAACACTCACAATTTTACCAACCGATAGTCAGTACAATGCCTATGCAGGTTTAAAAGGGCAATTATTAACTAATTTAGGTTACAATGTAAAGGCATCTTATACGGCAGAAAATAATAGAGCTTTATATAAGTTAAATCCAGAAAATGCTTTTAGAGCAGATGAAGATAAAGATTATCATTTAGGGAATACATTTGATATTTTTTATGACGATATAAAAACATTTTCATTCTTTGGAGAGTTAAATGTAGATGTAAACAGAAACTTTGCTTTAGGTATAAATGCTGAGGTTTTTAGCTACACAACAGAAACAGACAACCCTGCTTGGAACTTGCCAAAAGTAAAGGGGTCTTTATTTTTGGATTATCAAATTAATGAAAAATGGTTTATGGGAGCTAACTTATTCTTTGTAGGTGAAAGAGAAGATTTAGGTTCTGTTGCGGCAACTGGTACACAACCACAAGATTTTGTATCTACAGTAGTAACTTTAGATAGTTATTTTGATGCTAATGCACACGTTGGTTACCGTTTAGATGAAAAATTATCACTTTTTATAAAAACAGCAAACATAGCAAATAACAACTACCAACGTTGGGCAAATTATCCAGTTCAGGGCTTCCAAGTACTTGCAGGGGCAACTTATAAATTTAACTGGTAATAAAAACACATATTTAAACGTTATAAAGTTTCACTTTATGTAAATGATTCATAAGTAATAATGAACCATTTAAAACTTTATAATGAATTTATCAGAACAATTAGTACTGTGTAAAAAATGTGAAAAAAGAAAATTTGATCCCAATACAGGAATAAATTGTTCTTTAACTGGTAGAAAACCAACTTTTGAAGACACTTGTAATACTTTTGTGTTAGATGTCAATGAAGCTGAAAAAATAGCAGCAAAAGATAAGGTATCTACATATGTAAAAGAGGATTCTAAAGAAAGTATGTGGTGGGTTTTAGGTGTAGTTTTAATAGTAATTAAAATTATATGGAGATTTAATAGAGATTAATTAAATGTTGTATAATAATTTAAGCAAAGCATTAAACTGGAAACTTATAGATGCTCTATTTGAAAAGCAAATAGAGCAGTCCTTAGATATTCAATTTGGTTACAATCAAATTAAAAAAGTTTTATTGCGGCGTAATTTCCCAATTTTAAATATAGATGAACACAAGCTATATTTAGAGTTTAAAGATTGGTTGGTAGAGGTTTTAAAAAGAGAATCTATACCTAAAGACATTAAATCAATCTATTTTGGACTTGCTGATTTATCATTTCCACAATTTGATAATGGAAAAATTAAAACTACAATTTACATAGCAGGTTCTAAAAATAAACCAGATGAAGATTTAGATTGGAATTCTGATACAAAATATCTACCAAAAAGGCGCTACTTGTTACTAAGCAATTTTGAGGAATTAGATGTGTTTATAGAAAAGCACAAACTAAGTGAAAAGTATAAAGTTTTGGTGTTTAACGGACTGTTAAATCTACTTGCCTTAAAAGCAATGCAAGAGTTAAAAGATGATTTGCTTACGTGTAAAATAAGGAAATACTTGTTTGTAGAATCAATTATAACAAGAGATGAACTTTTCTTTGGTACAGGTTATGATTCTGGTACTACATATATTCTTGGTATGTTAAGCAAATAATGCCATACTTATGGTGTTCGTTTTTATTAATTTATTTTAAATCTTATTATTTCGTTATTTTTGAAAAAACTCAAAAACTAATGAAAAAATTAACACTTGTATTACTGCTGGTAATTGCGGCTTGTAATCCTAAAAAAGAAAAGGTAGACTATATTGTTACCAATGCAAATGTTTATACGGTAGATTCTACGTTTGCAAAAGCACAAGCTTTTGCTGTAAAAGATGATTTATTTGTAGCTGTTGGTACTGCAGAAGAAATTGCAGAAAAGTATGCATCAGACAAAACAATAGACGCCGGTGGTAAAACAATTACTCCGGGTTTAATAGACGCGCATTGTCATTTTTTTGGATTAGGGATGAACCAGCAAGTGGTAGATTTAATTGATACCAAAAGTTTTGATGAGGTGGTAAAACGTGTTTCTGCTTTTCAAAAAACTAATACCAAAACATTTATAAGAGGTAGAGGTTGGGACCAAAATGATTGGGAAGTAAAAGAGTTTCCAAAAAAAGAGGCTTTAGATTCTCTTTTTCCTTCAATTCCTGTTGTTTTGGAGCGTGTAGATGGCCACGCATACATTGTAAATCAATATGCATTAGACCTTGCTAAAATTACAAAGGACACTAAAATTAGTGGAGGTGAAATTGTAAAGGTTAATAATGAACTTACAGGTGTTTTGATAGATAATCCAATGGTTTTAATAGATGATGTTTTGCCAAAACCAAGTATAGCAACTCAAGCACAAGCATTAAAAGATGCAGAAAAAATATGTGTTGATTATGGGTTAACAACGGTTAATGATGCAGGTTTAGATAAGCAAACTATAGAAATTATAGACAGCTTGCAGCAAAACGGAGAAATGGATATCCGTGTTTATGCTATGATAAGTGCAAACAAAGAAAATTTAGATTATTACTTAACTAAAGGGATTGTAAAAACAGACGGATTAAATGTTCGTTCTGTAAAAGTGTACGGAGACGGTGCACTAGGTTCTAGAGGTGCGGCTTTAAAAGAAGAGTACTCGGACAAGCACAATCATTATGGTGCTATGGTAACTCCTGTAGAAAAAATAAATAGTCTTGCTAAAAGAATTGCAAAAACCGACTACCAAATGAATACGCATGCTATTGGAGATTCTGCTAATGTAGCGGTTTTACGAGCTTATAAATCGGCATTAAAAAATACAAAAGGCAGACGTTGGAAAGTAGAACACGCACAGGTTATTGCGCCAAAAGATTTTGATTATTTTAAACTAGGAATTATACCATCTGTGCAGCCAACGCATGCAACTAGTGATATGTACTGGGCAAAGGACAGGCTGGGAGAAGAGCGTGTAAAAGGCGCTTATGCATTTAAAAAATTATTAGATATAGCTGGTGTTGTTGCTTTAGGAACAGATTTTCCGGTAGAACGTGTAAGTCCGTTTTTAACGTTTTATGCAGCTGTTGCCAGAAAAGACACTAAAAATTATCCAGAAGGTGGTTTTCAAATGGAAAACGCTTTGTCTAGAGAAGAGACATTAAAAGGGATGACAATTTGGGCTGCTTATTCTAATTTTGAAGAAAATGAAAAAGGAAGTATTGAGCCAGGTAAAAAAGCAGATTTTGTAATTTTAAGTGATAATATTATGGAGGTTGAAGCTTCTAATATTCCAACCATAACAGCAGAACAAGTTTTTATAGGAGGTAAGAAAGTAAAATAGTTACAGAAAAACTTAAAAGCCCAAAAATAAACCCGAAGCTATATGTAGCTTCGGGTTTTATATTTAAAGCGTACTGCTAATTAAATAGAAAAAGGTACAGAAACTATAGTAGTTCCCCAACCCATTACCATATCAGTATCTGTAAAAGTAATAGAAAAAGCTTCTATAGTGTCTTTGCTTTTAGATACATTACCTGTAACTCTAATAACGTCAGCATCTTTCTCATAAGAGTAAGCACCCCATTGGTTTAAGTTTTTATTTAAAATTACAGTCCATTCTTTTTCTCCAGGTACAGAGAATAAAGAGTAAGTACCAGCTTTTACTGTTTTACCTCCAAATTTTGTATCTGCGTAAAAAGTAACTTCTGCAGCCTCATTAGCGCCAGTTCTCCATACTTTTCCTGCAGGGGCTAAATCTTTTACTAATCTTCCTTTTAATTGAGGGCGACTATAAACAACACGTATGTTCTTTTTTGAAATTTTGTAGCTAGATGGTTGAGAGGCAATGTCGGCTGGACTTTTATCTAAGCCAGGAAATTTTTGAGCAGTTGCGTTAGTAGTAAATACCATAGTTAATACAAGTGCTGATAATGCAATTAATCTTTTCATAAATGTTTGTTTTTTGTGTTTTTCAAATTTAGCGACATTTTCGCAGTAATGAATTATATGGTCGCTAAAATTATGCCAACTTACAAAATGATTGTTTTTTTTATTGCAATACTCTTTATGCGTATTAAATAACTTGTAATACGGTTTAAAATGTTTCAAATTGAAATCAATATAAGCGTATGTGTTTTTAAATTGAAACCTTTAATTCATCTTTGTAATCAAATTGATATAAAGATTAATAATATGTGTGGAATAGTTTGTGCATTTGATGTAAAGGAAAGCACTGAGGCTTTAAGACCTCAGTTGTTAGAGATGTCTAAAAAAATTAGACATAGAGGTCCAGACTGGAGTGGTATATACGCAGACGATAAAGCTATTTTAGCACACGAGCGTTTGGCAATTGTAGATCCGGCTTCTGGTAAACAACCATTATTAAGTCCTAATGGTAAATTAATATTAGCTGCCAATGGAGAAATTTATAATCACAGAGAATTACGTAAGCAGTTTAAAGATACATATGATTTTCAGACAGAATCTGATTGCGAGGTTATTTTGGCTTTGTATTATGAAAAGGGAGTGGATTTTTTAGATGAGTTAAATGGTATTTTTGGTTTCACTATTTATGATGCCGATAAAGATGAATATTTTGTTGCTCGTGATCATATGGGAATTATTCCTTTGTATATGGGTTGGGATAAAAACGGTACGTTCTACGTTGCATCAGAATTAAAAGCATTGGAAGGTACTTGTACAAAAATAGAATTATTTCCTCCTGGTCATTACTTACATAGTAAAGATGGTGAGTTAAAAAAATGGTACTCTCGTGATTGGATGGAGTATGATGCTGTTAAAGAAAACGAAACTAGCATACAAGAAGTAAAAGAAGCTTTAGAAGCAGCGGTTCACAGACAGTTAATGTCTGATGTACCATACGGAGTATTATTGTCTGGTGGTTTAGATTCTTCTGTAACTTCTGCTGTTGCAAAAAAATATGCACAAAAACGTATAGAAAGTGGTGATACAGCAGATGCTTGGTATCCACAACTACACTCTTTTTCTGTTGGATTAGAAGGATCACCAGATTTGGCTGCTGCAAAAAAAGTAGCAGATCATATTGGTACTGTACATCATGAAATTAAATTTACAATTCAAGAAGGTTTAGATGCTATTAAAGATGTTATTTATAACATAGAAACGTATGATATTACTACAATTCGTTCTTCTACACCGATGTACTTAATGGCACGTGTTATTAAGTCTATGGGTATAAAAATGGTATTGTCTGGTGAAGGCGCAGATGAGCTATTTGGTGGTTATTTGTATTTTCATAAGGCGCCAAATGCACAAGAGTTTCATGAAGAGACTGTACGTAAATTAGATAAGTTACATATGTACGATTGTTTAAGAGCTAATAAAAGTTTAGCTGCTTGGGGAATTGAAGGTCGTGTACCATTTTTAGATAAAGAATTTATGGATGTTGCTATGCGTATTAACCCTAAAGATAAAATGATTAATGGGGAACGTATGGAGAAATGGGTAGTTCGTAAGGCGTTTGAAGATATGATACCGGAAAGCGTAGCTTGGAGACAAAAAGAACAGTTTTCTGATGGTGTAGGATATAGCTGGATTGATACTTTAAAAGAATTAGTTGAGAAAGAAATAACAGATGAGCAAATTGAAAATGCAGCATTCCGTTTTCCAATTAACACACCATTAAACAAGGAAGAGTATTATTATAGAACTATTTTTGAAGGACATTTTCCTAGTGATGCAGCAGCATTAAGTGTACCGCAAGAGGCAAGTGTAGCTTGTAGTACGGCAACAGCTTTAGAATGGGATGAAGCGTTTAAAAATATGAACGACCCTTCTGGTAGAGCAATAGCTAACGTACATGATGAAGCATATTAAAAAATAAAATATAACTTGAATTATAGCCTATTCTAGGGTTTTAATTATAATTAGTCTTTTTGGAGCACCAATGTATTGGTGCTCCTTTTCGTTTAAAGCCTTTTAAGAGCATTTTTTTTATTTTATGATTTGTAAAATCTGTGTTTTATATCAAATATATCTTAAAAATCAATTTAAGCGTGTTTAAGCAGTGTTCTCTGTTGCAAAGAAAATGTTAATAACTATTTTAAAACAGTCTTAAAACCGTTTAAAATTAAGAACTCAATATTTTATATTTGTTAGGTTGTATTTTTTATGATGAAATTAAGCACAATAATTTATATATAATGAGCGAAGAAGCAAAAAAGAATAATTATTCAG
This sequence comes from Cellulophaga sp. RHA19, assembly GCF_002813425.1. Lineage (NCBI taxonomy): Bacteria > Pseudomonadati > Bacteroidota > Flavobacteriia > Flavobacteriales > Flavobacteriaceae > Cellulophaga > Cellulophaga sp. RHA19. The sequence continues at coordinate 3,735,585 of NZ_PHUL01000001.1, read as the reverse complement.
CTGACAGTATTCAGGCCCTAGAGGGTATGGAGCACGTACGTATGCGTCCTTCAATGTATATTGGTGACGTTGGTGTTAGAGGTTTGCACCACTTAGTTTACGAGGTAGTAGATAACTCTATTGATGAGGCAATGGGTGGTCATTGTGATACTATTAGTGTAACAATAAATGAAGATGGTTCTATCACTACCAAAGATAATGGTAGGGGTATACCAGTAGGTCTTCATAAAAAAGAAGGTGTTTCTGCATTACAGGTTGTAATGACTAAAATTGGTGCAGGTGGTAAGTTTGATAAAGATTCATATAAAGTATCTGGTGGTTTGCACGGGGTAGGTGTATCTTGTGTTAACGCATTATCTAACCATCTAAAAGCAACTGTTTTTAGAGAAGGTAAAATATGGGAACAAGAGTATTCTAAAGGTAAAGCTTTGTATCCTGTAAAAAGTATAGGTGATACAGATGAAACTGGTACAATAGTTACTTTTTATCCTGATGATACTATTTTTACGCAAACTACTGAGTATAGCTATGAAACGCTTTCTAGTAGAATGCGAGAGTTAGCTTACCTTAACAAAGGTGTAACTATAACAATTACAGATAAAAGAGTTACCGATGAAAAAGGAGAGTTTTTATCAGAAGTTTTCTTTTCTGAAGAAGGTCTTAAAGAATTTATAAAATTCTTAGATGGTAACAGAGAGCAACTTATTCGTGAAGTTGTTTCTATGGAAGGTGAAAAAAATGGTATTCCTGTAGAGGTTGCTATGGTGTATAACACATCGTATTCAGAAAATCTTCACTCTTACGTAAATAACATTAACACACATGAAGGTGGTACACACCTTTCTGGTTTTAGAAGAGGTTTAACATCTACCTTAAAGAAGTATGCAGATGCTTCAGGAATGTTAGAGAAGTTAAAGTTTGAAATTCAAGGTGATGATTTTAGAGAGGGTTTAACTGCAATTGTATCTGTAAAAGTAGCAGAACCACAGTTTGAAGGGCAAACAAAAACTAAATTAGGAAACAGAGAAGTATCTTCTGCAGTAAGTCAGGCGGTATCAGAAATGTTGACTAATTATTTAGAAGAAAATCCGGATGATGCTAAAGTAATTGTACAGAAAGTTATTTTGGCTGCGCAAGCACGTCATGCAGCTACTAAGGCTCGTGAAATGGTACAGCGTAAAACGGTAATGAGTATAGGTGGCTTACCTGGAAAATTATCAGATTGTTCTGAGCAAGATGCTACAAAATGCGAAGTGTTCCTTGTAGAGGGAGATTCGGCAGGTGGTACTGCCAAGCAAGGTAGAGACAGAAATTTTCAGGCAATATTACCGCTTCGTGGTAAAATCTTAAATGTTGAAAAAGCAATGCAACATAAGGTTTTTGAAAACGAAGAAATTAAAAATATATATACAGCTCTAGGTGTAACTATTGGTACAGAGGAAGATAGTAAAGCCTTAAACTTAGAAAAATTAAGATACCATAAAGTAGTTATTATGTGTGATGCCGATGTAGATGGTAGTCACATTGAAACTTTAATTCTTACTTTTTTCTTCCGTTTTATGAGAGAATTAATAGAGGCAGGGCATATTTATATAGCAACACCTCCATTATACTTAGTTAAAAAAGGAACAAAGAAAAGGTATGCTTGGTCAGACAAAGAACGAGATGAAATTGCTGATAGCTTTAATGGTAGCGTAGGTATACAAAGGTATAAAGGTCTTGGGGAGATGAATGCGGAGCAATTGTGGGATACTACAATGAATCCAGATTTTAGAACATTAAGACAAATTACCATTGAAAGTGCTTCAGAATCAGACCGTGTATTCTCAATGTTAATGGGAGATGAAGTACCTCCTAGAAGAGAGTTTATAGAGAAAAATGCCGTTTATGCAAACATTGATGCATAATAAAGTAAGTTTATACAACAAAAACTCGCACCATTGGTGCGAGTTTTTTAGTTTTATAAAAAAAACAATTCTATGAAAAAGTTTAGTTTAGTTATTTTCTTGGCGTTAAGTGCTTACACATCTGCCCAATCTAGCGCAAATGAAGTTTTTGCTGCAGGTGTAGATGATGCAAATAAGTTTATTAATGATTATTTATCACCTGTGTCCGAAGGTATGCTTTATAGTATCTCTGGAGGATGGTATAATACTGCAGACGCAAAACCTTTAGGAGGTTTTGAGATTTCTATTATTGGTAATATGGCGCAGTCTCCAAGTGATAAAAAATCATTTATATTAAATACAGAGGATTATGAAAATTTGCAATTTGTAGATGGTAGTATTTCCAAAGAAGTTTCTTCTGGTTTAGGAGATATAGAAGGTATAAATGTTTTTGTTGAAGATGAAAACGGATTATTTAGAGAAGAATTTGAACTTCCATCTGGTTTAGCATCAGAAAATATAAACTTTGTACCGTCTGCATTTATACAAGCCAGTGTAGGTTTAATAAAAGGAACAGAAATAAAAGCTAGGTTTTTACCAAAAATAAAGACTGATGATGTAGAAGTAGGTATGTTTGGTGTTGGTCTGCAGCACGATTTTACTAAGCTCTTACCAGCAGATAAAATATTACCTGTTGCAATATCTGGTGTTATTGGGTATACGCATTTAACAGGTATGTATGATTTTACAGACCAAGATGTAATTGCAGGTGAAAACCAACGATTAGATATGAAAATGAATACCTGGGTTTTTCAGGCAGTTGTGTCTACTAAAATGCCAATAATTAACTTTTATGGTGGTTTAGGATACTTAACGGGTAAATCTACAGTAGATGTGTTAGGTACTTACAGGGTTCAGTCTGGTCCATTTATAGGAGATACCTATACAGATCCTTTTTCTATAAAATCAGATGCTAGTGGTGTTACAGGTAACATTGGTGCAAAGCTAAAGTTAGGATTTTTTAGAATACACGCAGATTACTCTATGGCAAAGTATAACAACTTATCTTTTGGTGTTAATTTTGGTTTTAGATAGTAACTAATAATATTAAAAAAATAAAAAAGCCCTAGATTAGTTTCTAGGGCTTTTTTTGGGTAGAAAAACTTTATTATGCTTTATTCTCTAAAGGCCAAAGTTTCTCCGTTTGTTTCTTCTAATATAACGGTAGCAGAAGCATTTTCAGAGGTTCTTTCTGTGCTATTGGCTGCTTCTGTTGTTTTAATCTTTACTTGGTCACTTGGCATATCAGTCTCTGGATACGTAATAGTGTAGGTGTCGCCCTCTATTACCCATCTAAAATCAGTTAAAAAAGCCACGTTGTCATTAGTGTAACTATGAAACCTTCCTTTGTATGCATCGTTAAAAATCCATTCTTGTTTGGAATCTACGCCAGATTCTGATGTTGTTGTTTTAGCCCATATTCCAAGAATAGGATCATTGTTTTCGGGAATTTCAGAGCAACTAAATATTGTAATGTACACAAAAGTCGCTATGAAAAAATGTAGGGGTTTTTTCATAAGTAGGTATTTTTATTAATTTGGATATTGTTCTAACGCAGTATTTTGTTGTGTATTTCATTATTATCGATGTATAGCACCTTTTTTTGTGGTTTTTCGTTTAAATACATCTTTCTTTAACATTAAACTAAGTTTTAATCATTTTAATACCTATAAAAGAATATTAAAGTTGCTGTATACCTTATTTATAATGTTAAAATTCTTTATTTTTACGGTCAGTAAACAAATCATTAAAAATTAAATAAATATATACTTATGAAAGTAACGGTAGTAGGTGCAGGTGCAGTAGGCGCTAGTTGTGCAGAATACATTGCAATTAAAAATTTTGCATCAGAAGTTGTTGTGTTAGATATTAAAGAAGGATATGCAGAAGGTAAAGCAATGGACTTAATGCAAACAGCATCTTTAAATGGTTTTGATACTAAAATTGTTGGTTCTACTAATGATTACTCTAAAACTGCAGGTTCTAATATTGCTGTTATAACATCTGGTATTCCTCGTAAACCAGGAATGACGAGAGAAGAATTAATTGGTATTAATGCTGGTATTGTAAAAACAGTTTCAGAAAACTTAATTAAGCACTCTCCAGAGGTAATTATAATTGTTGTTAGTAACCCAATGGATACAATGACATATTTAGTACATAAAACTACAGGATTGCCTAAAAACAGAATTATTGGTATGGGTGGTGCTTTAGATAGTGCACGTTTTAAATACAGATTAGCAGAGGCTTTAGAAGCTCCTATTTCTGATGTAGACGGTATGGTTATTGGTGGTCATAGTGATACAGGAATGGTTCCATTAACAGCGCACGCTACTAGAAACAGTGTAAAGGTTTCTGAGTTTTTATCTGAAGAAAGATTAGAGCAAGTTGCTGCAGATACTAAAGTTGGTGGTGCTACATTAACTAAGTTGTTAGGAACAAGTGCTTGGTATGCTCCAGGTGCAGCAGTTTCTGGTTTGGTACAGGCTATTGCTTGTGATCAAAAGAAAATGTTCCCATGTTCTACTTTGTTAGAGGGTGAGTACGGTTTAAATGATCTTTGTATTGGTGTGCCAGTTATTTTAGGTAAAAACGGTATAGAGAAAATAGTAGAGATTGAACTTAGTGATGCTGAAAAAGCAAAAATGCAAGAAAGTGCAGCAGGAGTTTCTAAAACTAACGCACTTTTAGAATTATAATATTTATAAGAAATTGATTAGAATAAGGGTGACAAATTTATTTGTACACCCTTATTTTATATAATATTGTAAATATATTGGCAATTCTTATCTTAAATGATATATTTGCACGCTATATAAAATTACCAATAATAAACAAAAACTAATGTATAATAAAGGACTTATAAAGCTGTTTGCTTTTTTATTTGGGATCGTAAGTATCTATCAATTATCCTATACTTTTATAAGTAGTAAGATTGAAAATGAAGCAGCAACTTATGCAGCTAGCAAAATTTCTGAATCAGAAAATGATTTTGCAAGCAAAAGAGAAGCATTGGAAACTAGATATTTAGACTCTATTGGAGGCGAATCTGTATTTGGTTATACTAGCTATGAAGAAGCTAAAAAGAAAGAATTAAACAAGGGGCTTGACCTTAAGGGTGGTATTAATGTAACGCTTCAAATTAAGATAAAAGATATCTTATCTGGTTTAGCAAATAATACTAAAAACCCTGTTTTTCTTAAATCTTTAGAAGATGCTGATGAGGCTTCTAAAAGCAGTGATAAAACATATGTAGATTTATTTTTTGAAGCTTTTGATGCTAATAAGGGTGATTTAAAATATGCTTCTCCTGATATTTTCTTTACAAAATCATTAAGTGAAGAAATAAAATCTATGGAAGCTTCTGATGAAGAAGTGAAATCTATCATTCGTAAAAAAATTGATGAGTCTGTAGAATCTGCTTTTGAAGTATTAAGAGAACGTATAGATGGTTTTGGTGTTACACAACCAAACATACAAAGAGAAGGTACGTCTGGTCGTATTTTGGTAGAATTACCAGGAGCAAAAGATAAAGCAAGAGCACAAGAGTTACTTTCTAGTACTGCGCAGTTAGAGTTTTGGGAAACGTATCCTAAAAACGATCCTAACGTTATGCAATTTATAAATGCAGCTAATGAAAAGTTAAGATCTTTAGTAGATACAAAAACGGCTACTGCAGAAGATACTGAGTCTAAACCAGAATCTGAAATAGATTCTTTATTATCAGATGTTACTCAGGATTCTTTAGATGTGGCTACACAAATAAATCCTTTAGGAGATTTAATAAAAGGAATTCCTAGTGCAGGTTTTGTTATTGCAGAATTTGCCATAAAAGATACGGCTAAGGTTAATGAATACCTTAATATGCCAGAAATTAAAAGATTAATACCAAATGCTATACAGCACGTTAAATTTGCTTGGGAACGTCCTTCTAAGGGTTCTGAGGTTGTTGGCTTATATGCATTAAAAGGTAATAGAGATAATGCTCCTAAAATGAGTGGAGATGTAGTTAGTGCTGCACGTGCTCAGTTTGACCAGTTTAACAGACCAGCAGTTGGTATGGATATGAACGTTAAAGGGGCTAAACAATGGCAAAAATTTACAAGTGAGGTTAACTTAAACCAAACTGGTATTGCTGTAGTTTTAGATAATAGAGTTTATACTGCTCCAGGTTGTTCTGTTGTAGGTGGTATATCTGGTGGTAGTACAGAAATCTCTGGAGATTTTACAATCACAGAAACAAAAGATATTGCAAATGTTCTAAGAGCTGGTAAGTTACCTGCTAGAGCAGATATTATTCAGTCAGAAGTTGTTGGACCATCATTAGGACATGAGTCTATTAATAGTGGTTTAATGTCTTTCTTAATTGCAATGGCATTGGTATTAGTTTGGATGGTTTTCTATTACGGTAAAGCCGGTGTAGCTGCAGATATTGCATTGTTATTAAACATCTTATTAATATTTGGTGTACTTGTAAGTTTAGGTGCTGTATTAACTTTACCTGGTATTGCTGGTATTGTATTAACAATAGGTATGTCTGTTGATGCAAACGTACTTATCTTTGAGCGTATAAAAGAAGAGTTAGCAAAAGGTAAAGGTCAGGCTTTAGCTATATCAGATGGTTTTAGTAATGCTTTGTCTTCTATTTTAGATGCAAACATTACAACTGGTCTTACGGCTATCATCTTATTTATATTTGGTTCTGGACCAATTAAAGGTTTTGCTACTACTTTATTAATAGGTATTGCAACATCTTTATTTACAGCAATATTTGTAACTAGATTATTTGTTGAAGGTTATACAGGTAGTAAAGGAAAAGTTTTAGAATTCTGTACAGGATTAACAAGAAACCTTTTCAAGAACTTAAGTATAGATTTCCTTAAGAAAAGAAAGATTGCTTATATCATTTCTGGATTATTAATTATTGTAGCATTATTTTCTTTAACAACTAATGGTTTGCAGCAAGGTGTAGATTTTGTTGGAGGTAGAACTTACCAGGTTCGTTTTGATCAGAATGTGAATACAGCTGAAATTTCTTCAAACTTAAGTGAAGTATTTGGTAGTGGTACTAACGTAAAAACTTTTGGTGAAGATAATCAGATAATGATAACTACTTCATACAAAGTAGACGCAGAGGATATAGCTGTTGATGAAGAAATTCAAGAAAAATTATTTACATCATTACAAAACTTATTGCCAAGTGGTTTAACTCTAGAGGAGTTTAATAATGGTGGTACAGATGATGTGTCTATAGGTATATTAAAATCTAAAAAAGTAGGACCAACTATTGCGGATGATATTAAGAAAAATGCTGTTTGGGCAATTTTAGGATCGTTATTTGTAGTTTTCTTATATATCTTATTCCGTTTCCGTAAATGGCAATTCTCTTTAGGAGCTGTTGTAGCGGTATTCCATGATGTATTAGTAGTATTAGGTGTATTCTCTTTATTAGGTAAGGTGATGCCATTTAATATGGAGATAGATCAAGCATTTATTGCGGCAATATTAACAGTAATTGGTTACTCTTTAAATGATACCGTTGTTGTTTTTGACCGTATTAGAGAAATAGTAAGAGAAAGAGGATGGAGTTCTGGTGATAATGTAGGTTTAGCATTAAATAGTACGTTAAGTAGAACGTTAAATACTTCTTTAACAACTTTAGTAGTATTACTTGCTATCTTTATTTTTGGTGGTGAATCTTTAAGAGGGTTTATGTTTGCTATGATAATAGGTGTTATTGTAGGTACGTACTCATCTTTATTTATTGCAACACCAGTTATGTTTGATACTTTAAAGAAAAGAATACAATCAGGTAAAGAAGATGTTGTTGTAGAAGACAAAGAATAATCTTAATCTGTAAAAGATAAAAAAAGCTGCTTACAAATTGTAAGCAGCTTTTTTATTTTAAAATATCTCCTGTAGATCCTTTTGGGGTAATTTGTAACTCCAATATGCCTCTGGGTTCTAGATTTTTTTCTTTTCTGTGAGATACAAATATTACTGCTGTTTGTTTTTTACTGGCAATATGGTTTACAAGATTCACAAATAATGATGCACTTTTATCGTCTAAGCCAGCTGTTGGTTCGTCTAAAATTAATACTAATGGCTGTTTTACCATAGCTCTTAATAGCATTACTAAGCGTTGTTGTCCCACAGTAATCTCATTAAATAATTTATTTTTTGAATCTAATAGTTGCGCTATGCTTAACCATTGTTCAGCAATTTGTATTTGAGTTTCGGTTGGTTTTGTATAAAGACCAATAGCATCTGTAAAACCTCCAATAATCATATTTTTAACCGTGTGGTTTCCTTTAAAACTGTCTACTATTGATGGTGTAAAGTATCCAATCTTCTTTTTTATATCCCAAATACTTTCTCCTGTTCCTTTTTTTTGTCCAAATAAATACAACTCTTGTCCGTACCCTTTACTATTCTCACCGGTTATCATAGATAGGAGTGTAGTTTTTCCACTTCCATTTTTACCTATAAGCTGCCAAAAATCTCCTTTGTTAATTTGCCAATTTATATTTTGTAATACTTGCTTCTCTTCAAAAGAAACAGAAACATTTTTAAAGCTAATAAGTTCTTTGCTTTTGTGGTTAATAGCGTTAGTGTTGTTAGGTATTTTAAGCTGTTTTAATGTGTGCTCATTACTTAATGATGTTACATATGTCTCTAATGACGAAAATGCTTTTAAATTACTCTCTTGTAATTTATATATGCTAGACTCAATGGGTAGCATATCTTCAATTCTGCTTATTGTTAAAATTAAGCTGGTTTCTTTAGCTATGTTAATTAGTAAATCTTTTAATGTTTTTTGATAAGCTGCATCTAAATTATCATAAGGATTATTTAAAATAATATAATCGGGCTTTTTTGATAAAATGTAGTTAAGTAACGCTTTTTTTTGCTCACCACTAGACATTGTTTTTAAATGTTGAGAGGTGTTGTTTGTTATTGTTTTTATATCGTGAATTTCTTCTTCTCTAATAAATTTATGTATTTCTGATTTAGAGAATAAAGCAACCTTTTTTTCTTTTAAAAAGTTAAATTCAGCATTATGACTTCCTTTAAATAAAGATGTAGTAAATACTTTTGTATTAGATGTGTTGCTTGTAAAAATGGTGTAATGCTGCGGCATTAGTTGTAATTTATTTATATACTCTGTATATGTCTACTGGGTTGTTACTGTAGCTGGTGGTTTTGCTTAAGTGCATTCCGTTTGCTATGGCTACCTTTTGTGAGGGGATATTATCTATATGAATAATAGATATTAAAGAATCTGCAAAGTTATTAGAAAAAGCATATTCTTTGCATTTTATAGCTGCTTCCGTAGCGTATCCTTTTTTCCAATATTTAGGAAGAATAGAGTAGCCAATTTCTAATTCATCTTTATCGTCTACTGTTTGTACCAGTAAGCCACACAAGCCAATGAATTTATTTGTTTTTTTACAAATAAGCGCATTCATACCTCCAAGATTAAACTGGTAGCGCTCAAAAGCTCTGTTAAATTGTTGTTTGCAAGCTGTATTGGCATCTTGTGGAATGCCATCCCAAAACTCTGAAGATCTTGGATCTTGATGAAAAGGCAACCAATCTTTAAAGTCAGATTGCACTAATTTTCTAAATAATAATCTTTCAGAAGATTCGCCATTTAGAAGATACTTCATTGTAATTATAGTTTAGTAAAATCTATTTTGTCGCCTACTTCTAACAGATATTTTTCAGATAATCCTGCATTAATTTCTAAAACATACATTACAGGTACTTTACTAGATAAGCCAGTTTCGTCTAATGGCTTTGCGTTTTCTTGAAAACTGGCAATACGTAAGTTTTCATCAATATAAATAATATCTAAAGCTATTTTAGTATTTTTCATATAAAAAGAATGTACTCTAGAATCAGGGAAAATAAATAACATTCCTTGTTTTTCTTTCATACTAGTTCTTTCCATTAAACCAGTTTGCGTTTCGTAATCTGTTTCGGCAATTTCTATATCTAAAGTTAACGCCTTAGTGTTATCTGTACTCTTTGTAATTGCTAAAGTACCTTCTTTTGTAAAAGCAGGTTCAGGAGTTTGTATAACTTCTGTTTTGTTTTCTTTACAGCTTGATGCTAAAGAAATAATAGCAATTAATAAAAAAGAATAATTCTTTAATGTTTTCATTTTAAGCTTTTTTAGGTCTAAATACAAAATATGCGCCTATTAGTATAAAAGGAATACTTAACCATTGCCCTGTAGATAATGTGCCTAAAGACTCTTCAAATCCACCTTGACTTTTCTTTACAAACTCTACAAAGAAACGGATGGTCCATAATAGCATTAAAAATAAACCAAACAAAAATCCGGCTTTATCTTTTTTATCTGTTTTCCAGTAGAAGTATGATAATATGATGAAAACGAATATATAGCAAACACCTTCATACAATTGTGCAGGGTGTCTAAAAGGAATACTTTCTAAAATTGAAGCAAATTTTGGATTGTTTTCTATAGCTTTATAAGCTGCGCTTACAGTTCTTTCTTTTGTTAAAGCCATAGCTCTAGAAGCTGGCATATCATCAGAGTCTCTTATAAATTTTGTGGCGAATATAAATGCTTTCTCTGTGATTTTTCCGTTAATTTCAGAATTGAAAAAGTTGCCTAGTCTAACAAAAAAAGCTCCTAAGGAAACAGGAACAACTAGTCTGTCTAGCAACCATAATATTTTATAATCAGGGTACTTTCTGTTGTATAAATACATACCTATAATTACACCCAATGCTGCACCGTGACTAGCAAGACCTGCAAAACCTGTAAACTCATAACCTGTTATTATTCCAAAAAGCCTTCCGCTAGGGTTTTCTCTAATTGGTAATAATATTTCTATTAAATGGTTTTGGTAGTGAGCCCAGTCATAAAAGAAAACATGTCCTAAACGTGCGCCTAACATTGTAGCAATAACGGTGTATAAAAATAAAGAATCTAACTGCTCTATTGGTTTTTTCTCGTTAGTAAAAATCTTTTTTATAATTACCCAGCCTAAAGCAAAAGAGGTAATCCATAGTAGATTGTAGTATTTTATTTGTACTGGTCCAAGACTGAATAAAGTTTCATTTGGATTCCATAATATACTTAAAAAATGCATTTATTTTCCGTTTTGTGAATGGCTAATATACGTATTTTGAGTAAGGGGTTAAAAAAGAAACTGTGATTAAAAGTTAATTTTATCCTATTCTTTTAATACCGTTCTACGGAACGGGATCATAACCGCTGCCACCCCAAGGATGACAACTAAAAATGCGTTTTGTAGCTAGCCAACCGCCTTTAAATAAACCGTGCTTTTTTAAAGCTTCTACGGTGTATTGTGAGCACGTTGGTGAATACCTACAACTAGCCGGAGTTAAAGGTGATATAACTGTTTGATATATTTTTACTAATAGAAGAAGTGGTGCTATCAGTATTTTTTTTATCATTTTAATTTATTTTAAGATACACTAAAAGTAGTACCGTCTTTACCGTCTTTAAGTTGTATGCCCATTGCTAATAATTGGTCACGTATTTGATCTGATAATGCAAAATCTTTATTGCTACGTGCATCATTACGTAATTGTATTAACAGGTTTACTACTTCTTCTAGTTTTTCTGAGTTTCCGTTAGAATCTTCATTAATACCATTAAGTCCTAAAATATCAAATACAAAGGCGTTAAGAGTATTCTCTAATAGTTCTTTGTCTTCTTTAGTGATAGTTTCTTTACTGTCTTTTATTAGGTTAATGTGCTTAACGGCTTCAAATAAATGAGCAATTAGAATAGGTGAATTAAAATCGTCATTCATGGCATCATAACATTTTTGTTGCCAAGCTGCTACGTCAAATTCAGTTTTATTGCCAGTTTCTATAGCTTTTAAAGATGCAATAGCTTCCATTAGTTTTATGTATCCTTTTTCAGATGCTAATAAAGCATCATTACTAAGGTCTAAAATACTTGTGTAGTGTGCTTGCATCATAAAAAACCTAACGGCAGATGGTGAAAATGCCTTGCTTAATATGTTGTTGTCGCCGTTAAAAATCTCATTAGGGTAAATGTTATTGTCTGTAGATTTAGACATTTTTTTACCGTTTAATGTAAGCATATTTGCGTGTAACCAATAATTTACTGGAGAGGCGCCATTGCTTGCTTGTGCTTGTGCAATTTCACATTCATGATGCGGGAATTTTAAATCCATACCGCCACCGTGAATGTCAAAAGTTTCACCTAGATATTTAGTACTCATTGCAGTACACTCTAAGTGCCAACCAGGAAAACCATCTCCCCAAGGAGAAGGCCAACGCATAATATGTTCTGGTTCTGCTTTTTTCCAAAGTGCAAAATCTTGCGGATTTTTCTTGTCGCTTTGTGCTGCTAATTCTCTAGTATTAGCAATCATATCCTCTAGTTTTCTGCCGCTTAAAATACCGTAGTTGTTTGTTTTGTTAAACTCAACAACATCAAAATACACAGAGCCGTTAACCTCGTAAGCAAATCCTTTTTCAATAATATCCTTAATAATTTCTATTTGCTCTATAATGTGTCCTGTGGCAGTAGGCTCTATACTTGGAGGTAAAAAATTAAATTTTTGTAGCGTGTTATGAAAATCTACGGTGTAGCGTTGTACTACTTCCATAGGTTCTATTTGTTCTAAACGCGCTTTTTTTGCAATTTTATCTTCACCTTCATCAGCATCATCAACCAAATGGCCGGCATCTGTAATATTACGTACATAGCGTACTTTGTACCCTAAATGCTTAAAATACCTAAAAATCATATCAAAAGACATAAACGTACGGCAGTTGCCTAAGTGTACATTACTGTAAACAGTTGGCCCACACACATACATACCAATGTGTCCGTCGTTTATAGGTTTAAACTCTTCTTTTTTTCCAGAAAGGGAATTGTAAACTTTTATTGTCTGATTTTTGTAAAGTTGCATTATGGCTAAAGGGGTTTAAAAGTTGGTGTCTAGCTTTATATAGTCTAAAAATTCTTTACGGGTAGCTTGTTCTTTAAATTTACCGCCGTATTCTGCGGTAACAGTGCTACTTTGTATGTCTCTAATACCTCTAGAGTTTACGCAAAGGTGTTTTGCATCTATAACGCAAGCTACATCTTCTGTTCCTAAAACCTCTTGTAATTCTCTAACAATTTGTATGTTTAGTCTTTCTTGTACTTGTGGTCTTTTTGCGTAGTAATCTACAATACGGTTCATTTTAGATAAACCAACAACCGTACCTTTAGATATGTATGCAACGTGTGCAATACCAACTATTGGTAGTAAGTGGTGTTCACAAGTAGAGTAAAGTGTAATATTCTTTTCAACCAACATTTCTCCGTATTTGTACTTGTTATCAAATGAAGAAGATTTTGGTTTTTTATCAGGATTTAAGCCTCCAAAAATATCTTTAACAAACATTTTTGCCACACGCTTAGGAGTGTCATTTAAACTGTCATCTGTTAAATCCATTCCTAGTGTAGTTAATATATCTCTAACACTGGCTTGTATTTTTTCTATCTTTTGGTCATCATTAAGATCAAAAGCGTCTTCTCTTAAAGGGGTGTTTTCAGCTGCAGATAAATGGTCGTTATCCATTTCTTCATCAAACCCTTCTATAGTGCTTTCTATTTTCATCAGCCTAAAATTTTTTAGAAATGCAAAGATATACATATTATGGCACTTAATGTTATAGTTTAAGGTGTTTGACAACATTAATTAGTGCTAAAGTTTGTTAAGGTTTAGTTTTACATATTATAAACTTTTGCCAATCTATGAAAAGGTTTTACGCAATAGCGTTTTTTTTCTTTACTTTAGGATTGCTGTCTGTTAGTGCGCAAGTATCTGCAGATTGTAGCAATGCTATACCTATTTGTAATAATACGCCAACTAATGGTGGTACAGATGGTTATGGGGTAGACGATTTTGGTGGCGCAGCAGAAACTGGTTGTTTAGAGCGTACTTTGTCTGGGGCAATAGAATCTAACTCTGCTTGGTATAGGTTTAAAACTGGAGAAGCTGGTGAATTAGGTTTTAATATTAGTTTTGATACTACAGAAGATTGGGATTTTGCATTATATAAAGCAAGTGATTGTAGTAGTTTAGGAGATCCTGTACGTTGTAATTTTTTTGATAATGATGACGGTTATGCTTTTACGGGAGTAGGAGAGGACCCAACGGGAGCAACTAATGTGCAATATGAAGATTGGTTAACGGTTGAAGCCGGTGAAGAATACTACTTGTTAATTAACAATTTTAGCAATTTAAACTCTGGTTTTTCTATTCAGTTTTCTGGACAAATATTTATAGACTACCCAAATACAGCATTAGACTGCTCTATTATTAGTAATTTATTGGGGCCGCCAATTGCAGCTTGTGATGGTGATATTGTTAGGTTAGATGCTACTACACCAAATACAGCATCATATACTTGGTACAGAGATGTAGGTTTAGGGTTTACGGAAATTTTAGGTGAAACAAATGCTACTTTAGATGTAACTACAGATGCAATGTATAGGGTAGAAGTGATTTCTAATACTGCAGATGTTTTAATAAGTGATGTTCAAATTGCTTTTTCTACAGCACCAATAACAAATTCTATTTCAGATGTTACTTTGTGTCAAGAGGATTTACCATTTAATTTAACGTCTAAAAATAGTGAAGCACTGGGTGGCCAGTCTGCATCAGATTTTATTATAAGCTACCACGCAACCCCCTCAGATGCTTTTAATAATGCTTTAAGTTTGCCAATGCAATACAATCCTGCGGTTGGTGCAACTACCGTTTATGTAAGAACAACATCAGTAAAAAATCCTAAGTGTTTTGATGTGTCTGAGGAGTTTGATTTTACAAATGTAGAGACTCCTATTTCTACAGTAGATACAGAAGTTTTTTTGTGTGAAGGAGCAACTTCGGAAACAATAGGGGAAACTAATCCAAATACTAATTATAGTTACAATTGGCAAAGTGGAGAAACAACACCTACTATCCAAGTGTTTTCAGCAGGAACCTATGTTTTAGATATTAGTTATACCAATATGGGTATTACTTGTATCAATAGCGTAACTGTAGATGTTATTGTAGGTCAAACACCATCAATCTCTACTATAATAATTGAAGATTTTAATGCGAATAATAAAGTGACTGTAGAAACTGATATTAATGGAGATTTTGAGTATCAAATTGATGGTTCTCTTGTGCAAGACAGTAATGTTTTTACAGATGTATCTGCGGGTGCACATACGGTGTCTATTATAGATAAAAACGGATGTGGTTTTGTAACAGAAGATATTGTTGTAGTGGGTTTTGATAATTATTTTACTCCCAATGGCGATGGAGTTAATGATACTTGGCAAATAGTTGGAATGGAATCTTTGCAACAGCCGGTAGTACATATTTTTGATAGATATGGTAAATTATTAAAAGAGTTGCGAGGAAACGACTCTTGGAATGGGACTTATGGAGGTAAGTTATTACCTGAGTCTGATTATTGGTTTAAACTAAACTATATAAATACTACAGGAGATATGGTCACTGCAAAACATATCAGTAGTCATTTTACCTTAAAACGATAAATTTTAACTAGAAGTAAAATTGGTATTTCGTCGATTATGCAAAAAAATATTCGATGTAATGCAATAAATTTTATTATTTGCCGCTTATAATATGGTTATGTAACATTCCAACCAAGTAAATACTTTATGCGAGCACAATATAAACTAGTTGTAGGATTTCTTTTTTTTACACTACTTAGTAACGCGCAATTTACCCCAGATTGTAGATCGTCAATACCAGTATGCGGAGATGCACCAATAAGCGGAATTGCAGATGGAAGAGGGGATATAGATGATTTTGATCCCGATGTAATACGACAAACAGGTTGTTTAGAAAAGGGTAGTAATAGCTCTGCAAACATTGAGAATAATACGTCTTGGTACGTGTTTAGAGCTTTAAAAGACGGTGTAATAGGTTTTGATATTTCTGCAGATAGTGATACGGCAGAGTGGGATTTTGCTGTTTACGGACCAGATACAGACTGTGCAAGTATAAGCGATGGTACAGCACAACCGGTTCGTTGTAATTACGAAGCTAATAATACTGCTTTTACAGGTTTAGGAACAAATCCGGAATCTGGGCAAGATGGTTTTGCTTTTGTAAAAGGTAGTAAAAACACTTATGATGAGTTATTAGATATAGCAGAAGGTGAAATCTATTATATTTTGATAAATAATTACAATACTAATTTTGATGGTGATCCAGAGCCTTTTACTTTAACTTTTACAGAAGATGTAGATGCATTGGATTGTACTTTTAGAGATGAGTTTTTGGGCTTAGATGTAGATGCTTGTGAAGGTGATCCAGATATAGTTTTAAATGCTTTTAGATCTCCAGTAGGGCCAGATGTAGCAAGTGTTGTTTGGTCTGTAGACTATGATGATGACGGTGTTATAGATGATCCAAATTTAGCTACAGGTACAGAGTATACAGTTACAAGTCCTAATACAGGTAGGTATTTTGTAGAAATAACTACAGCTTCTGGTACGCCACCTTTAGTAACAGATGATGTTTTAATAAATTTTCACGCTCCCCCAAATCCTGCAGACATAGAAATTACAGTTGTAGATTATTTAGTAGATAGAAATGTAATTGATATTGTAGTAAACGGAACAAGTAGTTATGAGTATGCTATAAATGGCGGCGAGTTTCAAGATGAAACACTTTTTCATGATGTTCCTCCAGGTCAAAACACATTGATTGTAAATGATAAGTTTGGTTGTGGTACATCTGAAGAAATTCCGTTTTTGGTAATTGGGTATCCTAAATTCTTTACTCCAAATGGAGATGGCGTTCACGATGGTTGGAATGTGCTTGGTATTGAAGAATTAGTAGATGCTAAAGTTTATATTTACGATAGGTATGGTAAATTGTTAAAACAACTTGCGCCAGGAGTAACTTGGAATGGTACATTTAATGGTAAAAAAATGCCCGAGTCAGATTATTGGTTTCGTATGGAATATGCAGAGCCAGAAGCTGGTGTAATTGTTGCAAAAACGTTACAAAATCATTTTACTTTAAAAAGATAATAATTGTATAAAGAATAAAAAAAAGCAGCCCAACGGCTGCTTTTTTTATTTAGTACTGTGTTAATTTTTTAAAAATTAACAGTATATCCTAAAGTTACATTTGTATTTGCAATATTTACTTGTGCAGGAGTAGTTAAGCCAGCATTAAATAATTGCTTGTTAACATCTTGTTCTGTTCTGTTGTAAGCAATATCTATTCTGTTAGGGCCAAATGTATATCCAAAACCTAATGAAAACCCGTTTAAATCTCCAATAGTGTTTTCATCTTCATAAGGACTTTGTTCATATCTATAACCAGCTCTTAAGCTAATGTCTTCAATTCTATATTCACCACCAAGTCTAACTGTAGAAACAGCTCCTAGCTCATTAGATATTTGATCATTAGCAGTTGCAAAACCAGAATCACTTGTTGGTTTAATTTCTGCATTGCTCATATCTTGGAACCCATAATCTAAACTAAGTAAACCATCTTTTCCAAAAACAAGTGCTAAACTACCTGTTAATTTACTAGGTGTTTTAATAGTGTATCTTTCGTATAAGTTTATAACATTAAAATTGATAAAACTAATATCGTCGTCTGCTTCATCTGAAGATATACGTTGTGATGTATCGTCTGTTAATCTGTACCAAATAGGAGACTCATAACTAGCACCAACCCTAACAACTTCATTTAACTTAGCAATTGCCCCTAAAGCAAAAGAAAAGCCATTACCTTCTGTGTGTAAGTAATTGTCAAACGTAGTTCTTGTAATAGGACCAGACTCGTATCCTGTTTCAGTAAATTCTGTGTATTTATCATACATTATACTATGGAAGTTTAAAGAAGCTCCCAAGTATAAATTATCTTGGTATTGTGTAGCAAAATCTAAAATAAATTTGCTGTTGTAACCATTGGTGTTTTCTATGTAGTTTTGATCTACAGTATTGTAATTTGCATTACTAGTGTAAGCGGTATTGTTGTCATCAGTTTCGTCAACCGGATTAATAAGTCCTCCATAGTAACCTAAAAATGCTTGTTGGTCTACAAAACCTAAGTTTTTTCCAATATCTAAATAAGCTTCTTCTAAATATTCACCGTCTCTTTTTAATAGAGGGCCAAAGGGAACACCGTTAGCATAACTTAAAAAATATTTATCTATACCTTGGTTGCTATTTCCTGATATTTCAAAATTGTTATCAAAATTTTGAACCAAATCATAATTGGCTGCAATTGCAATTTTTTTCCAGTCGGAGTTGTTAGATTTAAAAACAAGCACACCACCAACTTGGTTAATCTCTAGATCGTTTCTTGTTGCCTGTCTGTTTGTCCTAAAATAATTTGCATCATTTTTTTTGTTGTAGTTAGATAATGTTGCAGAAAACAAATGATTGTTAAAGACTGCAGCACCAGCGGGGTTTGTGTTTAAAGCAGATAAGTCTCCACCTAAAGCACCAAAAGCACCACTCATTCCTTGGTAACGGGCTGTACCTGTTAAGTTTTGTTGGTTGTATTGTAATGCATCATTTATGTTTTGTGCACTGGCAATACTACATACCAAGCCAAACGCTAAGGCGATATAATTTTTCATCCTTTGAGTTTTTATAATTAGTTTTTGTTTTAAAGTGTATCTATGTTATCTGCCTCTACCTGAAGACCTTCCGCTAGATGATCTTCCACTTGATGAAGATCTACTGCTAGATGATGATCTGCTGCTTGAAGAAGAACTTCTTGCGGACGAAGACCTAGAAGAACCACTGCTTCTTGTAGTTGTTCCTGAGCTTCTAGAGCTGTTACCAGAACTTCTGTATGTACCAGAGCTTCTTGTTGTAGAAGATGGTCTTGTGTACGTAGAACTAGATCTAGTAGTTCTTGTAGTAGTTGGTCTAGCGCTGCTGTTGCTGCTACGGCTATAAGTGTTTCCACTTCTTGTATTAGTGCCTCTGTTGTATGTGTTGCTTCTAGAGCTAGTGCTGTATCTAGGTTGCGTTCTAGTACTACGACTTGTTCTGTAGGTTCTATTACGGTTTATACCGTCTGCACTAACACCAGATCTATTACTGTATGTGTTAGATGATCTGTAACTATTATTACTTCTAGATGATGTTGCAGACTTCCCAGATCTGTAATTAACATTAGATCTAGATATGCTCGTGTTTAGGTTAGATCTGCTAGAGCGTGTGTATGTGTTTCTATTATTGGCATATATAACATTGTCATAACGACCTCTTCTGCTATTGTTGTAAGCATAAGAGTTTCTGCCGTAGCCATTATAAAATCTATTGTTGTAATATCTGTTATTGTAGTAAGGGTTGTAGTATCTTCTTCCGTAATAAGGATTGCCCCATCCGTAGCCATAACCAAATCCGCCCCAGCCAAAACTGTTATAACCTCTGTATCCCCAGTTGTTCCATCCCCAAGGACGTCCCCAAGTATTGTAGTAGCCAATACCACCGTAACCATAACCCCAAGGGTCATAAAAACCTCCGTAATTATTCCATCCGTTATCATGAATGTTTATGCTTACCTGCGTAGGGTTATCTCCCCATCCTGGATTTCCGTTGTAGTTATTTGCAACATCTTCATCTTGCACATCACTATAGTATTCGTCAACATCAGTAAATACCTCACCATCTAAAATAGCGCTGTATTCATTAGCTTGCTGGCCAAAAAAGTCCTGATATTCATTAGTGTTGTCAACAGGAGCTGTTTCTACAGTTTGCGGAGTGCTGCTAGAATATATGCCGTCGTTGTCATAATAAGATGCATCTTGGTAAGAACCGCAAGAAACAATTAATGAGCCAACTAAAAGGCTAAAAGCAACTTTTTTAATTTTTTGGATGGATTGGGAATATATCATCATATTAAATTTAATTGTTGTACAATGTAAAAATAGTTAGTTTTGTCGAACTATAATTTATTTATTGATAAAAACACAATATTTGTGCCAAACTACTAATAATGAGCAAGAAGTTAACTAAAAGAGCCGAAGATTATTCCAAATGGTATAATGAACTAGTTGTAAAAGCAGATCTTGCTGAAAATTCAGCAGTTCGTGGATGTATGGTTATTAAGCCGTATGGATATGCAATATGGGAAAAAATGCAAGCAGAGCTAGATAGGATGTTTAAAGAAACAGGTCATGAGAATGCCTATTTTCCTTTATTTGTACCTAAAAGCTTGTTTGAAGCTGAAGAGAAAAATGCAGAAGGCTTTGCTAAAGAGTGTGCTGTAGTTACACACTATAGACTTCAAAACGATCCTGATAACGAGGGTAAATTAAGAGTAGATCCTAATGCAAAGCTAGAGGAAGAGTTGGTTGTACGCCCAACTAGTGAAGCAATTATATGGAATACCTATAAAGGTTGGATACAGTCTTACAGAGATTTACCTTTATTAATTAACCAATGGGCTAATGTAGTGCGTTGGGAAATGCGTACACGTTTGTTTTTACGTACAGCAGAATTTCTTTGGCAAGAAGGACATACAGCACACGCTACAGAAAGTGAAGCAATTGCTGAAGCAGAACAAATGATGAATGTTTATGCAGACTTTGCAGAAGACTTTATGGCAGTACCAGTTATTAAAGGACTTAAAACTCCTAGTGAGCGTTTTGCAGGTGCAGTAGAAACATATTGTATAGAGGCATTAATGCAAGATGGTAAAGCTTTGCAAGCAGGAACATCTCACTTTTTAGGACAAAATTTTGCTAAGGCTTTTGATGTTAAGTTTGCGTCTAAAGAAGGAAAGCAAGAGCACGTTTGGGCTACATCTTGGGGAGTTTCAACTCGTTTAATGGGGGCTTTAGTTATGACGCACAGTGATGATAATGGATTGGTTTTACCTCCTAAATTAGCGCCAATACAAGTTGTTATTGTACCAATTTATAAAGGAGATGAACAATTAGATGCTATTTCAGAAAAAGTAAATCCGTTAGTAAAAGAACTTAGAGCTAAAGGAATCTCTGTTAAGTTTGATAATAGAGATACACACAAACCAGGGTTTAAATTTAACGAGTACGAGTTAAAAGGTGTTCCGGTACGTATTGCAATAGGTAAAAGAGATTTAGAAAATGGTACTTATGAGGTAGCTCGTAGAGATACATTAGAAAAACAAATTGTAAATGCGGATGATATTGTTGGTAAAATTGAATTTTTATTAGATGATATACAAAAGAACATTTACAAAAAAGCAGCAGATTATAGAACCAACCATATAGCAGAGGTAAACTCTTATGATGAGTTTAAAGAAGTTTTAGAAAGCAAAGGCGGATTTATATCTGCGCATTGGGATGGCACAGAAGAGACAGAGGAGAAGGTTAAAAATGAGACAAAAGCCACTATTAGATGTATTCCTATGGACGCAAAAGAAGAAAATGGCAGTTGTATGGTAACAGGTAAACCCTCTAAACACAGGGTGTTATTTGCTAAAGCATATTAATTTTCAAAAAAAATTGACTTAGGTATTGCAATAATTAAAAATAGTTGTATTTTTGCATCCGCATTACGCAAAAAGTTAATGGTCCGTTCGTCTAGGGGTTAGGACGCCAGGTTTTCATCCTGGTAACAGGGGTTCGATTCCCCTACGGACTACAAGTTCTTAAAGCAGTTATAGTTTTGTAATTAGATAAAGTTTTCTTTATTTTGTACGCTACTATACAAATGGTAATAATGGTCCGTTCGTCTAGGGGTTAGGACGCCAGGTTTTCATCCTGGTAACAGGGGTTCGATTCCCCTACGGACTACAATTTTTGGGGTGAAACCCGTTAAAAACATAATAAGAGAAATAAAATGGCAAATCACAAGTCAGCATTAAAAAGAATAAGAAGAAACGAAGCAGCACGTGTACGTAACAAGTACCAGCACAAAACAATGCGTAACGCATTGAGAAAGTTACGCGCTGAGGAGGATAAGAAATCTGCCGAAACTATGTTGCCTACAGTTATTAGTATGTTAGATAAGTTAGCTAAACGTAATATTATACACGCTAACAAGGCATCTAACCTTAAAAGTAAATTAACTAAACAAGTAGCAGCTTTATAAGTTCTATTTTTTAGTGATAATATTAAAAGCGCTCTTTTTATAAAGAGCGCTTTTTTTGTTTTGTCATTTTTGTTATCATCTTTTATTTTGATAAAACAATGAGTAGAATAGTTATATATTTAGGGCACTAAACTAAAAGTTTATAATTGTTTTAGAGCTTTTTTAAGTTTAGTAATTCTTAGCTTTTATAATTTTTTACATTGTTTAGTTAAACCTCTTCTAGCTTCTGTAATTAAGGTGTATGAGTATTAATCTAAACTGTTTGTTTTATTCTTTAACTAATTTGCGTTTCATTTTAATAAAACCATATACAAAACATAAATACATAATTATGATGAGGCTAAAATGAAGCCATCTAGTTATTATGTAACTATCCATTGTTTTTATTATTTTAAAGTGATATGATAATTTAAGAGGTAGGTAGCCTGAATAAAAAATTAATAACCCCCAGCTAAGCCAGTATAGTATATTTTTAATGGGGTCTTTTTTGTTTTGTAGCCAATCTATTTTGTTTAGGTAGTTTAGGATAATCAGTATCAATAAAAACCCACCAGTAACATAAGTTAGTATTTGTCCGTCTGTAAGGAAGTCTTGTGTAAAAATATTTGAGATACTAATTGCTATAAATAAGGAGCTTCCAATTTTTATATATTTTTTTAGAGCAAGACTATCTGTGTAGTTTTTATAAAGATTAAAAAAATATAAAAAAAATATGATGTTAAATACGTTATAAATAGGTCTATTGTAGTTTTGGTAAAACTTGGATATAGGTAACATTATTGAATCTGGATATATCCTAATAGCAATACCAATTGCTTCTGATGCAAGTGTATATGCTATTAGGATAGGATAATATTTTAATGCTGTATTGTAATATTTAGGATAACGCCATAGTGCAATAGCTAACGTTAAAGCGTAAAAAAATAAAATAATGTATAATGTTATATTTGGCATTAATTTCTAATTGTAAGGGGGTGGAAATAAACCAAATTCATTCAGAATTAAACTCTGCTCGTCATCTTCATTAAAAAATGAAATATTAGGAAAAAAAGAAGCCTCTTCTGTGGTAGTTTTCTCAAATGGTTTTATAATAAAGTTATCTTTTAAAAACTTTGGTTTGTATGTTTTACCATCTGTAATTACAGAAAATGGATACTCTTTACCGTCTACAGTGGTTGTAGGTGCTATAAAAAATGTATTTTGTTTAGGGTGCTTATATTCTTTGCTGTCCGGGTAATTAGCTAGGTAAAATCGTAAGGTGCTAATTTTTACATCTGCTTTTTTGGCTTCTTGCTCTATAAATGCAATGTAATTTTTTAAAGTTTCAAGGTCGTAATAACCATATCTAGCAACATCAAAAGTTGTACTAGGATCTAACTTGTCTTCATATTCTTGTATTAGTGGAGCTCTTCTTTTAGAGTAGCTATCAAAAAGAGTCTGAGCTTTTTTTGTGCTTATTATTTCAGAAGGTGGTTTTACTTCTTTGGCTGGTTCTGGATGTTCTTCCTGTTGCTTTTTAGGACTTTCACAACTACTAACTACTAGTATTGATAATGATAAGATAAAGTAAAAAGCTTTCATTTTATTGGTCATCATAAGTATTGGGTTTTACGGTCGCATAAATATAGTCACTTTTTTGTAGTATTCTGAAAATCAAGAAATAAAAAATCCTACTAAAATTAATTAGTAGGATTTTTGTATGTAGTAAAGTTGTTTGTTATTGATTCATTGTCAATAAAAACTCTTCGTTGTTTTTTGTTTGTTTAAAACGTTGCTCTATAAACTCCATAGCTTCTACAGGGTTCATGTCTGCAAGATACTTACGCATAATCCACATACGTTGTATAGTTTCTTTATCTAGTAGTAAATCATCTCTACGTGTACTAGAAGATGTAAGGTCAATAGCAGGGAATATTCTTCTGTTAGATATTTTACGATCTAACTGAAGCTCCATATTACCAGTTCCTTTAAATTCTTCAAATATAACCTCGTCCATTTTAGAACCGGTTTCAGTAAGTGCTGTAGCTATAATAGATAATGATCCGCCACCTTCTATATTACGAGCAGCTCCAAAGAAACGTTTTGGTTTGTTTAAAGCGTTGGCATCTACACCACCACTTAATACTTTACCAGATGCAGGTTGTACTGTGTTGTATGCTCTTGCTAAACGTGTAATAGAATCTAATAAAATAACCACATCATGGCCACATTCTACTAACCTCTTTGCTTTTTCTAGTACAATGTTAGCTACACGTACGTGTTCAGATGGTTCTTTGTCAAAGGTAGAAGCAATTACTTCTCCTTGTACATTTCGTTGCATATCTGTAACCTCTTCCGGGCGTTCATCAATTAATAATACAATTTGATAAACCTCTGGGTGGTTTGCAGCAATACCGTTAGCTATGTCTTTTAAAAGCATCGTTTTACCAGTTTTTGGCTGTGCAACGATCATACCACGTTGTCCTTTACCAATTGGTGAAAACAAATCTATAATTCTTGTAGAAATATTACTTTGCCTGTCTGCAAGGTTAAATTTTTCTTGAGGAAATAATGGTGTCAAATGTTCAAAAGAAACACGGTCACGCACAACTTGTGGATCTATACCATTAATTTTATTTACTTTAATAAGCGGAAAATACTTTTCACCTTCTTTTGGTGGGCGTACATTTCCTAATACTGTGTCTCCTGTTTTTAAACCAAATAATCTAATTTGTGATTGTGACACATAAATATCATCAGGAGAAGAAAGGTAGTTATAATCAGACGATCTTAAAAAACCATAACCATCTTGCATAATGTCTAAAACACCTTCACTAGCAATAATACTATCAAACTCAAATTCTGGTTCTTTATACCTATTTTTTAAGTCTTTATCAAAATTACTCTTGTCTCTTTGGTTTTTTTGATGTTGTGGTTTTTTGTTTTGGTTTTTGTGCTGATTGTTATTTTTTAGTCCCTGCTGAGGTGAGTTCCTATGTACAGGTTTTTTTTCTGGAGAAGTAGTTGGCTTAGCAGTTTTTGCTACGGGCGCTTTTCTAGGAAGAGGAGCTTTTTTTGCAGCTGGTTCCTTTTTTTCTTCTTCAGTAGTTGTTTCTTCTTTTGCTTTTGGCTTAGGCTTTTCTCTTAAAACGCGCTCTCTTTTTACAGGGCGTGGTTTAGGTTTTTCAGCAGTTTTTGCCTTAGCAACAGGTTTTTCTTCAGTTTTTTTAGGTTCTTTTACAACAACTTCTTCTACCGCTTTAGGGTTAGCTGCTTGTACATCTAAAATTTGATAAACTAAATCTAGTTTTTTTAATGTTTTAAACTTAGGAACATTTAAACCTTTTGCAATATCCTGTAACTCAGGAAGCTTTTTTGCTTTTAAATCGGAAATCTCAAACATGTAATGTTGAATAAGTTATACTTTGTTGAAAAATATGAAATCTTGAAGTGTGTAATTTGGGTACTTATTTGGACTTGAAAGTCCCTGTCGGTAAGCGATATTACTAATATTCTGTAGCAATATTACAAATTATTTTTAATATTTCATTGATAAATCTTAAAAAGACGCTATTTTTGTTTTTTCAAAAAAAGAAAAAAATGATTCAGAGAATACAAACTGTTTTTTTATTAGTAGTAGTTGTCTTGGCAGCTGTGCTTCCTTTTTTTGCTAGCTTATGGACATTAGACAACGGAACTATTATTTTTGCTAGAGATGAAATGTACATTTCTATTGCTTTTTATATATCTGCTATATTAGCTTTTTTGTCCATTTTATTATTTAGAAATAGAAAAAATCAATTTGTTTTAAACAGGTTGAATATGATATGTAATCTTTTTATACTAGGATTTTTCGTTTCCCGATCGCTAAACTTATCCGGAGAAACTGTTGTTTCTGAGAAGGGTATTGGGATGTTGATTCCACTATTTTCTATCGTATTTTTAGTGTTAGCCAATAGGTTCATTAAAAAGGATGAAGATCTTGTAAAATCTGTTGATCGCTTGCGTTAAACCTAACATCTTAGTTATATTAGTGCGTAAAACCCGGGGTTGTTCCCGGGTTTTTTACTTTTTATACCTTTTCATAATCGTATAAAAGCACTTTTCCGTTTTCTGGGTCAAAATAAATAGTTATTTCTTTATCTAAATTGTTAGACGTTATTTTATACGTCCAAACATTAGTAATTGCTCCCTTTGTAGGAGAGCCAAAAAGGTTAAGAACTTCGGTTTTAGTTCTTCCTTTTAGTTCAATATCATTAATCATAAAAGACTATATATGGGTTTGGTTTAGTAAAATTAAATATTGATTCTTATAAAAAAGTATCAAAATCAAACCATAGCATATAAAAATCAAAGAATAACAGTTCTGTATTCTAAAGGAGATTTACCTGTGTTTGTTTTAAAAAACTTGCTAAAGTTATTTGGATAGTTAAAACCTAAGCAATATGCAACTTCAGATATATTTAAATCTGTATTGTAAAGCATATTTTCTGCTTCTGCAATTAATTTTTCTTTTATGTGAGTAGATGTAGATTTACCTGTAATACTTTTTACAGAGTCGTTTAAATGATTAATATGTATAGATAAGTTTTCTGAGAAGTCTTTAGGAGATTTTAAAGTAATACATGTGTTTGTATTTTTTATAGGAAACTGTTTATTTAATTGTTCAAAAAACAAAGAAGTAATTCTAGATGCTGCACATTTAGGATTGTTGTTTTCTGAATTTGTCTCTAGTTTAAGAGCTTCATGTATTAATAAACTTATATAGTTACTTATTACAGCATCTTTATTTTTATAGCTACTTTTTAATTCTGCTTCTATTTTTTTGTAAATAGTTGTAACGTGTTTTTCTTGCTCATTATTTAAATAAAAAATATTATTGGATCCTAATTTAAATAAAGGACATTTTTTTTCTAAATCGTTTGTGTTTTTAGCTAAAAAAGTAGGGTTAAATAAGCAAGAGTATCCTATTTGTTCATCAGATATGGGTTCCCATTTGTAAACTAATGACGGATTTGTAAAAACTAAAACTGTTTTATCTATAGTTATAGTTTTACTAGGGTAATGTAATTTACTTTTGGGGTGAATAATACATATTTTATAAAAATTTTTATTATTATGTATTTCAGGGTCTACTTTGTAGGTTTCTAAATCTACAACAGTAATTTTAGAGTTATTAATCATAAATTGGGGAAAATATGTGGTTAATAATGTAAGTTTGGTATATACTCGTCTAATATTAATATTATGGTTTGTTATTGTAAATATAAAAAAACACGAGTTATATAAAAATTATAAATAATTATTTGTCACCCTGTTAAAAGCAAAATTTGTGATATTACTTAAAATTTATTTTTTGCCAAGTTCTATTACTTCTAAATCTTTTATGTCCTCGCCATCTATTGTAAAGCGGAGCATAGTACGTACTTGATGAAAACCGTGTTTGCCACAGGCGCCAGGGTTCATATGTAATAAGTTTAATTTTTTATCAAACATAACTTTTAAAATGTGCGAGTGTCCGCTAATGAATATTTTAGGAGAATTTACTTTTATCTCTTCTCTTATGCGTACATTATATTTATCTGGATAACCTCCAATATGTGTAATCCAAACTGCTACCTTCTCACACATAAATTTATTGTCTAACGGAAACTCTAGTCTAGCTTTGTCATCATCAATATTACCATAAACACCTTTTAAAGGTTTAAGAGCTTTTATTTTATCAGTAACATCTAAACTACCAATATCACCGGCGTGCCAAACTTCATCAGCTTGCTTAACGTATTTTAAAATAGCATCATCAATATGGCTATGGGTATCAGACAGTAATAAAATTTTTGTCATTCTAATTAATTAGTTTTTATAAAATTGAAAAGAAGTAGCGGCATAATTTAATCTTAAATTAAAGTAATACGTTTTACTGGCTGCTAAAATCTTACTTATATTAAGTATCTTTGTAGCTTACAAAAATAGGAATTCAATTTGAGATATTTTGTGGCATTTTCATACTTTGGAGCAGTTTACCACGGATGGCAAATACAGCCAAACGCTATAACTGTACAAGAAGAGTTAGAAAAAGCATTTAGTACACTTTTAAAAGAAAAAGTTTCTTTAATGGGTGCTGGTAGAACAGATGCTGGTGTACACGCTAAGCAAATGTATGCACATTTTAATGTGGTAACTATAACAGACTCTAAAGATCTAATACGTAGGTTAAATTCTTTTTTACCAGATGATATTGCGGTGCAAAATATTTATGAGGTTCCTGAAGATGCTCATGCTAGGTTTAATGCTACAGAACGTACTTACGAATATTTAGTTACACATAAAAAAGACCCTTTTAGTTTGTCTACAGCACACTATGTTAAGCAACAATTAGATGTTGTAAAGATGAATAGAGCTGCCGAATTATTATTAGGTAAACAGGATTTTGAGTGTTTTTCTAAATCTAAAACAGATGTTAAAACCTATTACTGTAATGTTAAAAAAGCAGTGTGGGAACAAAAAGAAGATAAATTTGTGTTTACAATTACTGCAGATAGGTTTTTACGTAATATGGTAAGAGCCATTGTTGGTACGCTTTTAGATGTTGGCACGGGTAAAATTACTGTAGACCACATACGCACAATTATAGCAAGTAAAAGTAGGGCAGAGGCAGGTACCTCTGTGCCAGCAAAAGCATTATATTTAACGCAGGTTTTGTACCCCGAAAATATTATTAAGAAGAATGGCTAAAACAGAAAAAGATACAGGAAAAGCGTTTGACTATACGCTGTTAAAACGATTGCTAGAGTTTACAAAACCGTATAAAATTACTTTTTATGGTGTTGTAATTGCTGCAATATCCTTATCTGCTTTTGCAGTTTTAAGTCCAATTTTACTAAGGCAAATTGTAAATACAGCTTTAGAAAATAAAGATCACGGATTGTTGTTAAACATTATTGTTTTAATGATGGTTGTGTTAATTTTAGAAGTGTTAAGTCAGCTTTCATTTGTGTATTACGCTAACTGGTTGGGAGAATCTGTTATTAAAGATATTAGAATAAAACTGTTTAAGCATATGCTTAGTTTTAAAATGAAGTATTATGATAATTCTTCGGTAGGTTTACTAGTAACACGTGCAGTCACAGACATACAACGTATTGGAGAAATCTTTAGTCAAGGTTTTTTTATGATTGTTTCTGATCTTTTAAAAATGGTAGTTGTAGCGGGTGTAATGCTATTTTATAGTTGGAAATTAGCACTTATAGTTTTTGCTATTATGCCAATAATAATCTATGCTACACGCGTTTTTCAAAAGGCAATGAAGGTTGCTTTTATAGATGTTAGGGCGCAAGTATCTAACCTAAATACCTTTGTACAAGAGCGCTTAACAGGAATGAAAATTGTTCAGTTTTTTAACAGAGAAAAAGTAGAGCAAGAAAAGTTTAGAGTTATAAATGAAAAACATAGAAACGCTTGGTTAAAAACAGTTTGGTACAACTCTATCTTTTTTCCAATTGCAGAAATTGTTTCATCTGTAGCTATTGGTTTAATTGTATGGTACGGTGGTTTACGTGTTGTTTTAAATAATGATCTAGATGAGTTGGGTACCATATTTATGTTTATACAACTCTCACAAATGTTATTTAGACCATTAAGGCAAATAGCAGATAAATTTAATGTACTACAAATGGGTATGGTAGCTGCTAATAGAGTGTTTGCAATATTAGACAGAGAAGACACAATTACAAATGAAGGATCTTTTGAGAAACCATCTATAAAAGGTGACATCTCTTTTAAAAATGTGCATTTTGGATATGTAGAAGGAGAAGAGGTTTTGCACGGAATTTCTTTTGATGTAAAAGCTGGTGAAACAATAGCTATTGTTGGTGCTACAGGAGCAGGAAAATCTACCATTATAAATTTATTAAACCGTTTTTACGAAATAAATTCTGGTGAAATTTTGGTTGATGGTGTTGATATTAAAAACTACAAGTTAGCATCATTAAGAGATAAAATAGCGGTTGTATTGCAAGATGTATTTTTATTTGCTGATACCATAGAAAATAACATTTCTTTAAAGAATGAAGATATAACGTTAGACACAATAACACAGGCAGCACAAGAAATATCTGTTCACGATTTTATTACAAGTCTTCCTAATGATTACCAGTATAATGTAAAAGAGCGTGGTACTATGCTATCTAGTGGACAACGCCAATTGTTAGCTTTTTTACGTGCTTATGTAAGTAACCCAAGTATTTTAATTTTAGATGAGGCTACATCTTCTGTAGATACATACTCAGAACAACTAATACAAAAGGCGACAGAGAAAATTACGCAAGGCAGAACATCTATTGTTATTGCACACCGTTTGGCAACTATTAAAAAAGCGGACAAAATTATTGTTATGGATGCAGGTAATATTATAGAAAGCGGTTCACATAAAGAGTTACTTAAAAAAGGAGGTTATTATTACAATCTTTACCAAGCACAGTTTGTAGCAGATGAAGTAGCTTAAATTATTTTGCAGGAACAAAATCTGCAGGATTTAAATGGCCTGTAACCATAGCAACTATCATTATAAAAAATATTAGCCCCATAAATATTGTAAAAAATATACCTGTAAACAATACTGATTTGTAAATTATTTGCCAAGTAGAATACTTATTCAACTTTTGCTGTACGTATAAAAAATACAAAATTAAAAATAGGGTAAGCAGTAAACTATAATTTAAGAATGATTCTGGGAAATAGGTAATCATAAGCATACTTGTAAAAAAAGACAAAATACTCCATTGAGCTAAGCTATAAATTACACTAATTGTATATTCAGCTAGTATGTGTTTTCTTTTGTTTAATGTAATGAGTCCTACAATTAAAAAAATAGGTATGTAGCTTATAAAAAATAAGGAGGAGTAATCATATTGTACATCCATCATTTTTTTAGTAAACTCAGGATTCATTCCTTGGTCAAAAGCATCAAAATCCATTTCAAAATCAAAAACCTTGCGCATAAAAAACATTAAGAACCCTGCTAACATTAGTGCAATACCAAAATAGCTAATAGGGTTAACGTATTTTCTTCTTGTGCCATTTACATAACCATTTATAACAATATCTGGTTTTGTAAATAAATGTAAAAAAGTGCGTAAAAAAGTATTGTCTAGGTTAAAGTAGCGCTCTGTAATGTCACTAAGTAAATTTTTAATAGTAAGTCTATTTCTAATAATTTTTGCACCACAATCTGGACAAAAAGAATAGTCTGTTTGTAGACTATTTGCACAATTTTTACAATTCATTTTAAGATATTAAGTCCTCTTTTATAAGACTCGTAAGTTCGTCTAAATCTTTGTAAAGTACAAACTCTCCGTTTTTTATGTAAGATATGGTGCCAGTTTCTTCGCTAACAACAAGTGCTAAACTATCGGTTTTTTCTGTAATACCAACTGCAGCTCTATGTCTTAATCCAAAGCGTAATGGTATGGTACGCTCTTGTGATACGGGTAGTATTACTCTGGTGGCAACAATGGTATTATTCTCTACAACGGCAGCACCATCATGTAACGGACTATTTTTGTAAAAAATACTTTCTAAAATAGGCTGGGTAATTTCAATATTCATTTTATCTCCAGTGCTTTTTACAAAGTCTAAAGAGTTAGTGCGTTCTAAAACCAGTAGTGCTCCTGTTTTAGATTTACCCATTTTATCACAAGCATTTACTATGGCTTCTACATTGGTATCTGTAGTCATAGCTTCTTGCTTTAAAAATTTAAAATGTTTTATAAAATTACGTTTTGTGGCAAAATTGGTAGAACCTATCATTAATAAAAACTTACGCAACTCTTGCTGAAAAACAATAATTAGGGCAATTAATCCAATATTCATAAACCCACCAACCATACTGCTAATCATTTTCATATCTAACAATTCGGTAAGTTTCCAAAGTGCCCAAACAATTACAATACCAATAAAAATATTAATAGCAACAGAGCCACGTACTAGCTTATATATGTAGTACAGTAGTACAGCCACTAAAATTATGTCTATAATATCTGTTATTTTAAAATCAAGAAAATTTAGAAAATCCAAGTAAAAGGGTTTTTGTAAAATTATAAAAAAAATGAGTAATTAAATTATAAGGTTTCATTTAACTGTAAAGCAGTATAAAGAGTAATACATTCTACAGCCTCTTTAACATCATGTACTCTTAAAATATTAGCTCCTTTTGTTAAAGCAATAGTGTTTAGTGCAGTTGTACCATTTAGAGCATTATTAGCAGTGGTGTCTAACGTTTTATAAATCATAGATTTTCTGCTAATACCTGCAAGTACTGGTACATTCATTGTTTTAAAAAGGTCTAAGTTTTGTAATACGCTAAAGTTTTGTTCTGTAGTTTTTGCAAATCCAAAACCAGGATCAACTACTAAATCTATAATACCTAAAGCTCTTGCTTCAGCAAGTTTTTTAGCAAAATACTGCTTTATGTCTAAAGTTACATTTGTATATGTAGTTAGTTGTTGCATAGTTTCTGGAGTGCCACGCATATGCATCATAATATACGGTACTTTGTATTCTGCAATTACGCTCATCATTTTATCATCTAAAGCACCAGCAGAAATATCGTTAATTAATACAGCACCATTATTTAAACAGGCCTTAGCTACAGCACTCCTAAAAGTATCAATAGAAAGTATAATGCCAGGAAATTTTTTTACAAGCAGTTTTACTACTGGTACAATACGATTAATTTCTTCATCAACAGAGATGTTAGTTGCATTTGGTCTAGAGCTATAAGCGCCAACATCTATAAAAGTAGCGCCATCTGCAAGCATTTTATCAACCTTGGTTACAATGTCGTTTTCATCTTTATAACTTCCGCCGTCATAAAAAGAGTCAGGCGTAAGGTTTAATATTCCCATTACCTTAGGTGTAGATAGGTCTATTAAATTTCCGTTGCAATTAATTGTCATACTGTGTGTTAAAATGATTTTTATAAACTTTTTAAAAATAAATGATTTAAGATAAAACCCTTACTTTTGATTAGTTCAAAATTTTAAGCGAAATTTACACAAATTACACAAGATAAATGCAGAATACATCAGAACAATATGATGCGGTTATAAAAGAATGCCGTGAGCTTTTTCAAAAAAAAATGAAAGATTACGGTAGTGCTTGGCGTATTTTACGTTTACCGTCTTTAACAGACCAAATTTATATAAAAGCACAACGTATACGTGGTTTGCAAGAAAACGATGTTAGAAAGGTAGATGAAGGTGAAAAATCTGAATTTATTGGCATTATTAATTATGCTATTATGGCATTGGTGCAAATTGAAAAAGGGATTGTAGAACAACCAGATTTAGATGTTGCTGAGGCTGTAGAACTTTATAACAAGCACATTACCATTACAAAAACCTTAATGGAAAATAAGAATCACGACTATGGTGAGGCTTGGAGAGAAATGCGTGTAAGCTCTTTAACAGATCTTATTTTACAAAAGTTGTTGCGTGTTAAGCAAATAGAAGACAACAAAGGAAAAACTATTGTAAGTGAGGGTATAGATGCTAATTACCAAGATATTATAAATTATTCGGTTTTTGCACTAATTCACTTAAATGAGTAAAAATTATAAGCAAAAGTTAAAAGCTACGCAGGCGTACTTTTAAGTTGTATTTTTCAAATTTAATTATTGTATGAAGTTTTTAGTAGGTTTAAGTAGGGTCTTTGTTGGAATATTATTTATCATAAGCGGATTAATAAAACTTAACGATCCGGTTGGTTTTTCGTTTAAATTAGAAGAATATTTTAGCGTTGGTGTATTAAATATGCCTTTTTTTGAGCCTCACGCTTTATCAATTTCTATAGTAGTTGTAATTGTAGAAGTATTACTTGGTATTATGCTTTTGGTTGGTTACAGACCAAAGTTTACAGTATATAGCTTACTGGGGATGATTGTCTTTTTTACCTTTTTAACCTTCTATTCTTTCTATTTTAATAAAGTAACAGATTGTGGTTGCTTTGGAGATGCAATAAAACTTACTCCTTTTCAGTCTTTTATTAAAGACGTAATACTATTATTTTATATTCTACTTTTATTCTTTGGAATTAAACATATAAAGCCACTTTTTAATTTTAATGTAACAAGAGGCATTGTTTTGCTAGGCTTACTTGCCTGTGTGTTATTTGCAAACTACGTACTAGACCATTTGCCTGTTAAAGATTTTAGACCTTATAAAATTGGTGCTAATATAGTAGAAGGTATGTCTGTGCCAGAAGGTGCGCCAGAGCCAATTTTTGATTACGAATGGAAGTTTAATGTAAACGGCGAAGAAAAAATATACGTTACACAAGGAGATTACCCAACTGTAGATGGCGAGTATGTAAGTGTAGAAACTACAGAGGTACAAAAAGGGTACGAGCCACCTATACACGATTTTACAATTGAAAAAGATGATGAAGATTTTGCATCTTCTTTATTGCAAGAAGATAACTTGGTTATGGTAATTGCATATGATTTGGCAAAAAGTGATTATGATGCTTTTACGGCAATAAAAACAGTTACAGACAAAGCTATAGCTAAGGGATATAAAGTTATTGGGATGTCTGCTTCTAACAATGATTTATCTAGTCAAATTGTAAAAAAATACAATCTAGATTTTAGTTTTTATTTTACAGATGAAACTGCGTTAAAAACTGTAGTTCGTTCTAATCCGGCTGTTTTGGTATTAGAAAAAGGTACAATTAAACAAAAAGTACATTATAATGATGTAGATGATTTAAAGTTTTAAAATGATTTTTAAAAGTAGAAAAGATAATTTGTTCAATGGTATTATGATAGTTGTAATACTATTATTATGCTCAGTTCTTTTCTTTAGTATTTTTAATGAAGTAAAAACTACAAATCACATAGTTAGTGCAGTAATTAACGTTTTGGTATTATGCTTAATATTGTGGGTGTTTTATGGTACAAGCTACAAGCTTAATTCTACAACTTTAAGTTATAAAAGTGGTCCGTTTAAAGGTGATATTCTTATTAAAGATATACACCAAATTATAAAAGGTAAAACACTATGGGTTGGTCTTAAGCCAGCTACAGCAAGTAAAGGCTTAATTATAAAATATAATAAGTTTGATGAGGTTTACATAAGCCCAAAAACAAACAATAGCTTTATCAAAGAAATTTTAAAGCATAATAGTTCCATAAAAATTATTGAAGCATAACAATGGGTAACTTAGTAAGTATAACACCAGAGATAAAAGAATTAGAACCTAAAATTTTAATAGGTATTAAAAAGGAGGTTTCTGTACTTACTATGGATAATGTTACACACTGGAAAAGTTTTATGACTAGGAGAGAAGAAGTAACTAACCATATTAAAGGCGAATATTATTCGGTTCAAGATTATGGAAAAGAGTACTCTTTTGTAAATTTTAACCCAGCAGCAAAGTTTAATAAATGGGCAGCTGTAGCAGTGTTAAAAAAACATGAGGTTCCTAGCGGTATGCAAATGTTAGAGCTTAAAGGTGGTTTGTATGCTGTGTTTTTATACAAGGGTATGGCCAAAGATTTTTCTTCTGCATTTCAATATATATTTTCAGAATGGCTAGCTAAGTCAGATTATGACCTAGACCAAAGACCACATTTTGAGTTTTTAGACCACAGATATTTAGGAGCAGCAAATCCAGATTCTGTAGAGGAAGTTTGGATACCAATAAAAAGCAAAAAACATTAAATTTTTATCAGACTAAAGCCTTTTTTTTAAGGATTAGATAGTTATTTGTTACTAATGAGAAATCATTAAGTGATACAAATATTATATGCTATATTTGATGTTTTAAATTGATAATGAACTCTTAAAACACATAAAAATGAGAGCAAAAATAGTTGCAGGTAACTGGAAAATGAATAAAACCTTAACAGAAACAAATGCTTTATTAGCAGAGCTAGCTGGTAAATTACCAGATACAGAAGCAGAAGTTATGGTAGCACCAACCTATGTAAATTTAGCAGCGGCTGTACAAGATGTAAAATCATCTACAATACAGGTAATTGCACAAAATATGCACTTTGCAGAAAACGGAGCTTATACTGGTGAAATTTCTGCAGATATGTTGTTAGATATTGGTATAAATACAGCAATTATTGGTCACTCTGAGCGTAGAGCTTATTTTGGAGAAACTGATGAAATTTTAGCTAAAAAAGTAATTACTGCTTTAGAAAAAAATATACGTGTTGTTTTTTGTTTTGGTGAAGAATTAGAAGATCGTAAATCTGATAATCATTTTAACGTTGTTGCATCTCAATTAAAAAATGCACTTTTTAATTTAAAGCCAGAAGCTTGGTCTAACATTGTTTTGGCATATGAACCAGTATGGGCAATTGGTACAGGTGAAACTGCATCTCCAGAACAAGCGCAAGAAATGCACGCTTTTATTAGAAAAACAATAGCTAATGAGTATACTACAGAAATTGCAGAAGCTGTTTCTATTTTATACGGTGGTAGTGTAAAACCTGCAAATGCTAAAGAAATTTTTTCTAAGACAGATGTAGATGGTGGCTTAATTGGTGGAGCAGCACTAAAAGCAGACGATTTTATTGCTATTATAGACGCAATATAAAGTACCTTTGCACTTTTAAAAAAAGTTACTAATACGTACATAATGGCAGATTTAGTCTATATAGAATACAATTTTAAGGTTACACCATTGCAACCAGCATCAGACATATTAATTGCGCAATTAGGCGAAGTTGGTTTTGATAGTTTTGTAGAAAATGAAGAAGGAGTACAAGCATATATTTTAAAGGATCTTTGGACAGAAGAGAATGTAAAAAATGTGCAAATATTATCTAATGAAAATTTTGATATTAGCTTTAACTTTAAAGAAATAGAACAACAGAACTGGAATGCAGAGTGGGAAAAAAACTTTGAGAAAATTGTAGTTGATGACGTTTGTACTGTGCGTGCACCTTTTCATGAAAAGCCAAATACCAAGTTTGATATTGTTATAGAACCAAAAATGAGTTTTGGTACTGGACATCATGAAACTACACATATGATGTTACAGCATATTTTAGAACATGATTTTACAGGAAAATCTGTTTTAGATATGGGTAGCGGAACAGGTGTTTTGGCAATTTTAGCAGCAATGAAAAATGCAGGTTCTATAGATGCAATAGATATAGATAATTGGTGTTACTTAAATGCTTTAGAAAATAAAGAACGTAACAATTGTAGCCAAATAAATGTTTTTGAGGGAGATGTTAGCTTGCTTAAAGACCAGAAGTATAATATTATTATAGCTAATATTAATAGAAATATTTTATTAGCAGATATACCAGAGTATGCAAAGTGTTTAACTAAAGACGGTATTTTATTTTTAAGCGGATTTTACAAAGAAGATATCCCGGTAATTACAGAAAAATGTAATGAAGTAGGTTTAAAGTTTGAAAAAAATCTTGAAAAAAATAATTGGGTTGCCGTAAAATATGTATTTTAGTTAGTATAAATGTTAGAAGATTATGAGTAATCAGGAAAAATATTTAGAAGAACTTTTAGTTGAAGAAGAGGTAGCAAACAATAATGAAATAGTGTTGTTTAATGATGATGTAAATACTTTTGATCATGTTATAGACACACTGGTAGATGCTTGCGACCATACACCAATACAAGCAGAACAATGCGCTTTTTTGGTGCATTACAAAGGTAAATGTACCGTTAAAACCGGTTCATATAAAGATTTAGAACCAAG
Organism: Cellulophaga sp. RHA19; assembly: GCF_002813425.1. NCBI lineage: Bacteria > Pseudomonadati > Bacteroidota > Flavobacteriia > Flavobacteriales > Flavobacteriaceae > Cellulophaga > Cellulophaga sp. RHA19. Next base: position 3,697,815 of record NZ_PHUL01000001.1, on the reverse strand, counting down.
ATGTAGCAAACTATTACAAGCAGGCTTAAGTGCAGAAATAGTTTAGTTTACAAGAATTTCATCAACAAAAACCCAGCTTTTGCCTCCAGGATTTGGATGCCAAGCTGGGTTTTTTGTTATATTGACCACTTCAACTTTTACGTATTTAGCCACTGTTTTATCAAAAGTTATATCGTAAAAAGAAATGGCATCATCTACATATTTTTGGGGAACAGGTAATTTTATTGTTTTTATAAGTGTATAATCTTTGTTATTAGTACTTGTCCATACCTTGTAACCAATAGGGTTAAATATCCAACTAGTAGGTTTAGTTAAAGAACCAACAGAAACTGTACTTATCTCTTTAGGTTCATTAAAAGCAATAGTAGCATTTAAGTTTTCTCCTTGGTATGCTAACCACAAACCGTCTTGGAAATTTATAGAGCCTCTTTTTAAGTCTTTTAAAGAGTTTGCACCATCACCTTTATAATTTTCATGTGGTTTTTTATCTAACCAAATAGAATCTAATTTTAAACCACTTTTTTTAATATTGGCTGTTACCACGTTGCTTTGTTTCCAGTCATCTTTGTGTGCATAAAACTTTATGGTTTTGGAGTCTGTAAGTTTAATAGGAGCAGTATACTTAGTAGATGTTGTGTCTGGCTCAGTACCGTCTAAAGTGTAAAATATGTTTGCAGTTTTAAAAACGTGCGTAAGCTCTATATCAATTTCAGTATTAAAAAAATCTGTGGCATTTACAATAAACGGATTGTTTAGTTCGGCATCATTAAAAATTGTATCAGATAAATGCTTTGTAACAAGCTGTGGTTTGTCTTTTTGTAAATTAGCTAGCTCACTGTTTTGTATTTTAGTTTGGTATAAGTATACTTTTTGTAATTTATCTAATTTTTTTAAATGCTTAAAAATATCACTAGTAACGGCTGTACCATATAAATTTAAGGACTCTAATAACTCTAGCTTTTCAATCTCCTCTAAAGCTTTAGATGTTATTTTTGTTTTCTGTAGCTGTAATTTTATAATATTTTTAAAGTTGGGCAATAGCATTGCCATATCATCATTAAAATCTGTAAAACCTAAATTAAGTTCTACAATATTATCTGCATAATCTTCTAGTTTTTTAATGTCTTTACTGGTAATACCTTTTCTGTTAGCAAGGGTTACAAGTAATAAAGGACTTTTTTCTGCTAGCGGAAGAATGCTAAATCCGTTTGCATTCATTTTAGCTATCCACTCTAAGGGAGCAGGTTCTAAACTTGCTGTAAGTATATCAATAGATGTAGTGTCTTTTTCTAAATTTTTTAAAATAGCTTTAGTTTGTGCACTGGTGTTAGTTTCATTTACAGTACAATCAAAACAATTATTGTTCTTCATCCACCATTCTAACAAATTAACTTCTTCAGTTGTAAGCTGTACTTTTCCTTTAGGAGGCATATGCAATTTGTCTTCTACTGGCATATGTATTCTTCCTAATAGTGAGGCTTGTTCTCCGTTTATAGAATCTAAAACACTGCCATTTTCACCACCAGCCAATATAAAGGCTTTACTAGTAAGTATAAGTTCTCCTTTTGCTTTGTTTGCATTGTGACAGCTAACGCATTTGGTATCTAAAATAGGCTGTACAACATCTTTGTATACTTTAGCTTTATTAATATCTGTAATAGCTACTTCTTTGGTAGAGTTATCTTGAAAAAGAAAATCATCTCCGTGAGTCATATTTCCTCCTAAATGACCTGTAATACCAAGTAATACAAGTGTAATTATAAATAATGGAAAGAAAATTTTTGAGCTCCATTTCTGATTTAAAGAGCGTAAAATAAATAACAACACACTGCATACTGTAAGTGCAACAGCCATCCATTTATGTCTAGATAGTGCTTGCTCATCATAGCCACCATTGTCACCTAAAAGCCATCCTGTACCTAAAGAAAATAAAGCAGTAATAGCAGCTAAACCCAATGCCAGTTTAGCAATGTCTGTTTCTTTAGATTTTTTAATTTTTAAATAAATTTCTAATATAAAAGCAAAACTTAGTATGCCTATTGGAAGGTGAACAAATAAAGGGTGTAAATTTCCTATATGTATGTATAGTGTGTGTATCTGCATTATTCTACTATAATTTCGTCAATAAAAAACCAAGGGGTACTATTGGCACCAGAATGCCAATTTGGTATGCCATTTAAGCTTTTAACTACAATGGTAAACTCATTGTAAGTTTTAGGAGTAATGGGCACTTCTGTAAAGTTTACGTTTGCACCACTTAAGCTTTTTTTGCTAGCTTTTTTATTTACTAGCTCTCCTATAACTTTATTGTTGTTTTTAATACTAATTTGCTCTGGAGCAAAAATCCAGTCTCCTTGTGCAGTTAATATGTGTAATGTTATTTTAGAGAGTAATAAAGGTTTGTCTAAAACTACATTAATGCTAATTTCTTTTGTATTAAAACCTAACCAAGCATTGTTTTTTTTGAATTGAGGGTAACCACTTTTTAAATCTGTAAGACTAGCAGCACCATTGGCAGAGTAAGTGTCACTAGGCTCAGGAAAAATACGTATTGATGCATTTGATATGTTATGTTTTATTTTTTTTACCTGAAGCTTAACAGTTTCACTCTCTTTATAATCTGTATGAAAAGCTTTAACAGCCAATGTAGATGATTTTTCTATTTTTAAAGGAGATTCTAATATTTTAGAGTCGTGAGTAATGCTACTATTACCAACTGAATATTTTAGTGTAGTATTTGCTAAAGTACTAGAGAAGTTAATAGTAGCATTGTTTTTAAAAAATATAGAATCTACGGTAAAGTTTGGGGGAACTAGCTGTATTTCTTTTGTTTGGGCATAATTTTGTTTCTTGTTCTTAGTACAAGAAAATCCAACTATAAAAATTAATATGTATGTTATTTTTTTCATAGAAATTAATTAGACTCTGGTTAATTTTATTGGGTATGTTTTACCAGAGTTCCATTGTGCAACATACAGGTTGTCATCATCATCTATGCAAACATCATGTGGGTTTTTAAATATTTTTAGTGCTTGTTGCATTGGCTGCAAAGCACCATTATTATTATACTTTGGTTCAGTGCCACCAGGAGCAGAAACTAATTTGTTTTCACTATTTAAGATTGATACAAAACCTGTATCCATAGCACCATCTCCAGACCAAATAGTAGCTGTGTAAATATTATTTTTATGTATTACAGGTCTGCAAACAAAAGCACCAGGTAAGTGTATTGTATTTATATAATCGCCCTGCATACTAAAACGCTTAAACTTATTTTCCATACGGTCAGTAATTAGTAGTGTAGGAGCTGTATTGTTGCGTGTGTCTATTGTAATACCGTGTGCATTACCAAATAAATGATCTTCTTTTCCTTTACCTCCAAAAATGTGTAATAACTCACCTTTTTCATTATAATGTAAAATATGTTGTGCTCCGTAGCCATCTGTAATATAAACATCGCCATTAGCAGCAATAGCAGTTTCTGTAGGAATGTATTCTGTTATATTTTTATAACTACCAGAGCCTTTAGGAAATTTAAAAATTTGAACAACTTTACCGTCAATAGTTGTTTTTATTACTTCATGACGGTTATTATCTGCTATGTACAAAAAGTCTTCTCCGTTTTCTACATTTAATGTTAGTCCGTGTGCGCCAGGAAACTCTGTGCCCCAAACTTCAATTAAATTTCCAGATTTATCATAAACTATTACATTGTTTTTGGTATGGTCTGTAAGTAAAATTATCCTTCCTTTAGAATCTTGCACCATTTCATGGCAGTTTTCTACAGGGTAGTAATTAGAGTTTAGGGCACCCCAATTTAAGTCTATCTTATATTTAAAATCACCATGACCAATTATGGCATCTTTATAGGGTTGCATTGCGTGTAAGGCAGGTGTACTTAAAAAAAGTCCTGCACTAGCTAAGCTAGAGGTTTGTATAAAAGTTCGTCGGTTCATAAGTTGGTTAAAGTAGTTGGTTGGTATTATGGTTTAAGACAAAATATCTTTAATAACGTGGCCCTCTACATCTGTTAATCTAAATCTACGACCTTGATATTTATAGGTTAATTTTTTATGATCTATACCTAGTAAGTGCATCATTGTAGCCTGAAAATCGTGTACATGCACAGGGTTTTTAACAATGTTATATCCAAAATCATCGGTTTCACCGTAACTAATACCTGGTTTAATACCGCCACCGGCCATCCACATTGTAAAACTTCTTGGGTGGTGATCTCTTCCGTAATTATCTGCTGTTAATATTCCTTGTGAGTAGTTGGTTCTTCCAAACTCACCTCCCCAAACAATAAGCGTATCTTCTAATAAACCACGCTGTTTTAAATCTGCTACAAGGGCAGCAGATGCTTGGTCTACATCTTTGGCTTGCTTTTCTATAGCACCGGGTAAATTATCATGTTGGTCCCAACCCATATGGTACAACTGTATAAAACGCACATCTTTTTCGGCTAGTTTTCTTGCTAGCAAACAGTTTGCAGCATAAGTGCCAGGTATTTTTGCATCTGAGCCATACATTTTATAAATATAATCTGGCTCATCATCAATATTCATAACATCTGGTACAGAGGTTTGCATTCTGTATGCCATTTCATATTGTGAAATTCTACTTTGTATTTCAGGATCTCCAAACTCCTCATACTGCTTGTCGTTTAAGGCAGCTAACTTATCTAAAATAGCACGTTTGGTGTCTTTAGTAGTTCCTTTAGGGTCATTTAAATACAATACAGGATCTTTGGCAGCCCTAAATTGTACTCCTTGGTGTAAGGAATGTAAAAATCCGTTGCCCCATAATCTGGTATATAAAGGCTGACCTTGAGGCCTTCCGCTACCTCTAGATAATAATACGGTAAAAGCAGGTAGGTTGTCATTTTCACTACCAATACCATAACTTAACCAAGAACCAATACTAGGTCTACCTGGTTGTTGTGATCCTGTTTGAAAAAACGTAACTGCTGGATCATGATTAATTGCTTCAGTATGCATAGATTTTATAAAACACAAATCATCTACCATTTTAGCGGTGTAGGGTAATAAGTCACTAATCCAAGTTCCGTTTTTACCATACTGTTTAAAATCAAATTGTGAGCCAACTAAAGGAAACTTGTCTTGCCCAGATGTCATACCAGTTAAACGTTGCCCGTTTCTAATAGATTCTGGTAAATCTTCACCTCTGCGTACATTTAAAAGTGGTTTATAATCAAACAACTCTAATTGAGACGGACCACCACTTTGAAACAAATAAATAACTCTTTTTATTTTTGCAGGATGATGCAAACTGTTTAAAGCGCCTTTAGACCCGCTTATTGTATTTGCAGGTGTTAGTATGCCAGCTTCACTTTTATTAAAAAAGCTACAACCCATTAATGATGCTAAAGCGGTACCACCAACTCCTAAAGCTGCTTTGCCTAAAAAGTTTCTACGGTTTAAGATTAAAGACCTTTCTTCTAGTATTTTTTTCTCGCTCATAACTATCCTTTGGTTATAGTTTCATCTAAATTTAAAATGGTATGCGCTGTTAAAGACAAAGCAGCTAAATTATCTACAGTAATAGAAGCATCAACTTTATAAGAGCCAATGGCTAAATATTCGTCTGTATTAATTTCGTTACTTTTTACTCTGTTTAACATATCATTATAGTGGTTGGTAAGTTCTGTAACCTCTGTTTCATCTGGTAGTCTAGATGTAGAAGATTGAAAAATGTATGAAATTTGTTTTTCTATACTTGTCTCTTTTTTAATTGCATTAGCAGCTAATACACGTGCAGCCTCTATTAGTTGCGGGTCATTTAATAAAACCAATGCTTGCAATGGTGTGTTGGTTTCTTGTCTTTTTACAGAACATAAATCTCTAGAAGCAGCATCAAAAGTTATCATACTTGGTGGAGGTACGGTACGTTTCCAAAATGTATACAAACTTTTACGGTACAAATCTTTTCCTTCGCTTAAAACGTAAGAAGATGTACTACCGCCACCACCTCCTGTAGTTTCTTCCCAAATTCCTTCTGGCTGGTATGGTTTTACACTTGGTCCACCAACTTCTTTATTTAATAGTCCGCTTACAAAAAGGGCTTGGTCTCTTATCATTTCTGCAGACAAACGTATTCTTGGTCCGCGTGCTAACCATTTGTTTTCTGGGTCTTTTTCTAAAGCTTCTTTACTAATAACTGTTTTTTGCTGATAAGTTTTTGACATAGCCATTAGCTTTAGCATTTTTTTGGTATCCCAATCACTGTCTCTAAATTGTAATGCCAAATAGTCTAGCAATTCTGGATGTGTAGGTAATGCTCCTTGGTTGCCAAAATCATAAGAACTAGCTACAATACCGGTACCAAACATACGTTGCCAAAAACGGTTAACAGCAACTCTGGCAGTTAAAGGATTGTCTTTATGAAACAACCATTTTGCCAGTCCAAGTCTGTTTTTTTCAAACTCTTCTGGGTAAGTTAAAATAGTTTTTGGAGTATCTGGATATACTTTTTCTCCGTGCTGATCATATAATCCTCTGTTAAGAATATATGCTTGTCTAGGAGTTTTCATCTCTTGCATAACCATTACAGGAACTTCTTTTATGTCTGATTTTTGTAATTGAACAAAATCTAAAACTTCATTTTTTTCTTTCTCTGTAATTGTAATATATGGTTTAGGAATTACGCCAGAACCGCCGTTTACTAATCCGTCTTCATCTATATTATTAAAAAAGCTAAAGAATGAGAAATGTGCTTTTTGACTAATAGGATCATATTTATGGTCATGACAACGCGCACACTCTAATGTTAATCCTAAAAAAGCAGTACCAAAAGTAGTAATACGGTCCTCTACGTATTCTACTCTGTATTCTTCTGGTATTACTCCGCCTTCATAAGTAATTTTATGGTTACGGTTAAAACCTGTAGCTAAAACTTGTTCTAAAGATGCATCCGGTATTAAATCTCCTGCTAATTGGTCTGTAACAAATTTATTGTAAGGTATATTTTTGTTAAAAGCGTTAATTACCCAATCTCTCCAAGGCCACATAATACGTTCAAAATCATCTTGGTAACCGTGTGTGTCTGCATAACGAGCAATATCCATCCATTCTGCAGCCATATTTTCTGCATAGTCTTGTGATTCTAAAAGTTTATCTACTACTTTTTCATATGCATTAGCAGAAGAATCTTGTAAAAAATTGTTTATGTCTTTTGTAGATGGTGGCAAGCCAGTTAAATCAAAATAAACTCTACGTAATAATTTTTCTTTTGGAGCCTGCTCAGAAGGTTGTAAGTTGTTTTCTTCTAATTTTTGATAAATAAAGTTATCTATTTCGTTATTTCCCCAAGTATCTTTAGTTTTAGGTACATTTTGATTTTCTGGAGGTGTAAAAGCCCAATGGTCTTTATATTCTGCACCTTGCTCTACCCATTTTTTTAATATTTCTTTTTCGTACTCGGTAAGTATTAAGTTAGACTCTGGAGGCGGCATTATACTCCCCGGATCTTTGGAGTAAATACGGTCTAGCATTCCGCTTTTTTCTGTGTCTCCTGGCACAATAGCATAATGGTCTAAGTTTTCTCCTAAAGCTTTATAAGCCTCCTCTGGTGTAACCATAGAAAAATTACCTTCAACAGCATTTTTATCTGGTCCGTGGCAAATAAAACACCTATCAGATATAATAGGTTTTACGTGAAATGTAAAGTCTATTTTATCAGGAATTGCTGCTGTACCATTTTCTGCTATGGCAACCTCAGAATATTTGTTTTCTGTTTTGCAACTAGTAGCACCAATAGTAATTAATACAGCAAAAGCTATTTTTGCTACATTATTTTTTTGATATAGAAACCAATTAGATAATATCATAATTTTTAAGAATCAGCTAGTTTATTGTTCTTAAATATTGTTATTCTTTAAATTGTTAGCAATAAAAATCGACCAGTAACTTGTAACAATAGCTTAATAAATACAAAATGAAAACCTAACAGCTTTTTCTTAAAAATTGAAATTTATGCGCGTCCCAAAAGTGTTTCTTTTACGTCATTAATGTAACTACGCCCAATTGTGTACCGTATACCACCAATTTCTAAACTATTACCTTCTATGGTATCTACTTTAGAGATAGATATGGTATAAGACCTGTGTATTCTTATAAATTTATCACTAGGTAATTCATCTGTAAAACTACTTAAAGTTCTGTGTATAATGTATTTATCTGATTTTGTTTTTATACGGATATAGTCCTTTAAACTTTCAATTACCATAATGTCATCTAACACTATTTTTTGCAACTTCTTTTTATCTATCTTAATAAAAATACTAGCGTTATCTGTAGAAGTATTGGTAGTTATGGCTTTTGTAGTACTGCCTTGTTTTAATTTTATAATGCGCTGTACTGCTTGTAAAAACCTAGGAAATGGTATTGGTTTAACCAAATAATCTATAGCTTGTAGTTCATAACTAGTAAGTGCATACTCTTCATGTGCAGTTGTCATAACTACCATTGGCATAGATTGTAAGCTTTTGAGAAAATCTAAGCCATCTAATATAGGCATATTAATATCTAAAAAAATGATATCAATTTCATTGTTTTGAACAAAAGTAGTTGCTGTAACAGCATTAGAGAATGTTTCTAGTAACTCTAATTCCTGTATTTGTGAAACATAATTTTTTAAAACATTTATAGCCAACGGTTCATCATCTACAATTATGGTTCTTAATTTAATCATACTTTAAGTTTTAGAATTACATTAAACATATTGTCTTTTTCAAAAATAGATAGGTGATAATCTTCTTTTTTATACCCTAGCTCTAAGCGTTTTTTTAAATTGCTTAGTCCAATACCACCACTTCTAATGGGTATTAAGCTATCTGCGCTTTGTACGGGTATGGTGTTAGATACTTTAAAATGAAGCAAATCTTCACTAACCTTTACATCTATATCTATTATCATATCTCCTATGTTTTTACTAGCTCCGTGTTTAAAACAATTTTCTATTACCGGAATTAACAACATAGGTGAAATACGTTTACCTTCTAGATCACCAGAAATACTAATGTTTATATTTAAAGACTCATCAAAACGTAAACGTTCTAGGTCTAAATAGTTTTGTATACAGTCTAGCTCGCTCTTTAAATCTTGTTTGTTTTTTTTGGTAGCATATAACAAGTATCGCATTAATTCAGATAATTTTAATATAACTTCTGGAGCTTTATCAGACTTTTCTAGAGTTAAAGAGTAAACATTATTAAGCGTGTTAAAAAAGAAATGTGGAGAAACCTGTGAGCGTAAAAAACGTAATTCTGTGCTTAGCTGTCTCTTTTCTAACTCATGTAGTTTGCTGTGTTCTTTTAGCCAATCTATTGTGAGTTTTATGGCTGCAACAAAAGAGGAAACGTACAGTTCACCAACCATCATTGTAGTGGCATAATTAAGTGTTAAGCCTTTTAGTTCTTCAGGTCCCTCTGGCCATACATTTGGTCCAATAAAATAATAGGTTAAGGAGTACTTAACCAATAACATAATAAATAATGTGGCAATAACAGAAAAAGTGTAACTAATGTATTTTTTCTTAAAAACAAACTTAGGCATTAAGTAGTACACGTTAAAGTATGCAATTGCCATATGTATAGGAAAACCTATAAGATTCATACGCAAAGAGAGCATAAAATCTTGGTGAATGTTGCTATACCTTAAGCTGTTAAAAATAAAATATATAACCCAAAAAATTATATGGTGTTTGTAATTTATTTCAAAGCTTTTAGAAGAATTCTTGTTTAAAAAAGAATCTACATCTGTGTTTATATTCATTAGTTTGGTTTCGGTTTGTTTTTGTCTGCACTATTTTATCGTTTAGCATTTGGCTATCGTTATTGGTCTAAAATTATTTCCATTACAAATAAAAAAAGGAATATTTATAAAGTGTTGCTATGTAGCTTAAAAACTAGATATAGCGTTTTGCTAAACACGCAGAATTGAACGTCTGAAAAGTATAAAAAATAATTTAATTAGCAACTAAATTATATTAATGTTAAAAAAAAGTTACTAATAATAAAGAATATGGATATTGAACCTTCTATAAAAATGAAAAGAATAATTGCTGCTTTTCTTTTTTTAATTTACCTAGGTTGTGCTTCACTAATAGCTCAAAATACACCTAATAAATATATAGCAAACAAGGCAGTAGATAGTTTAATAATAGATGGCGTAGCTAATGAAAAGTCTTGGGAAACTGCTAAATGGACAAAAGAGTTTATAGATATTGAAGGCGATAAAAAAGCGACTTATATAACTAGGGTAAAAATGCTTTGGGATGATACTTATTTGTATTTCTTTGCCTTGCTAGAGGAGCCTCATGTATGGGGAGATATTACAAAAAGAGATGCTGTAATTTTTTATAACAACGATTTTGAAATTTTTATAGATCCGCCTGGTACTACTCATAATTATATGGAACTAGAGATAAATGCACTAAATACTGTGTGGGATTTGTTGTTAACAAAAACATATAGTCAAGGTGGTGCAGCCATTAATAATTGGGATATAAACGGGTTAAAAACTGCTGTGCATATTAACGGAACTTTAAACAACGCTGGTGATACAGATAAAAGTTGGTCTACAGAAATTGCTATTCCTTGGAAATCACTTTTTGAACCTTCTAAAATAGCAGAAATACCAGTAAATGATTTTTGGCGTATAAATTTTTCTAGGGTACAATGGCAACATACTTTAATAGACGGTAAATATGTTAAAAAGAAAGATGCTAACGGCAAAGATTTACCAGAGTATAATTGGGTTTGGTCTCCACAAGGCGTAGTTAATATGCATAAACCTAATACTTGGGGTTATGTTTATTTTTCTGATAAAACTGAAGAAAATATAGATTGGAACATTCCAAAAGATGAACAGATAAAATGGTATTTGTATAAAGTATTTTTAAATTATGTAGAAAATAATGATGAAAAAGAGATACAATCTAAATCTATTTTAGGAGCTTTAGTGAGTCCACAATTAGAGAAGCATAAAACCGGATTTAACATCTGGCTAAAAAGTCCGTTTACAAACAAAATATTAGTAATTAAAGAAGATGGTAAATTTAGTAGTAATGAAGCAGAATAAGATATTTTTAAGGGTAATGAGTTTTTTATTGTTGGGCTTTGTCTTATTTTCTTGTGAGAATAAAAAACAAGACAAAAATGTAGTAGAAAAGGAAGATGCTATAACAAATAGTTTTACATTTTGGACTTGGACATCTGCTAGTAATGAAAAAGAGGATACTGCTTACCAAGAAGAATTTGCTAAATATAGCGCAAACGGAATTACAGATGTGCTAATTAATACAGGTACAGATCCAGAGTTGCTAAAAAGAATAGTTCCTTTTGCAAAAAAGGAAGGGTTAAATGTACACGCTTGGATGTTTACTGTAAACAGGCCTGGAGATGCTATTGCAGAACAGCACCCAGAGTGGTACGCGGTTAGTAGAGATGGTAAATCTTGTTTTGATGAGCCACCATATGTAGGGTATTACAAATGGCTATGCCCAACAAGAAAAGAGTCTAAGGCTCATATATTAAGTTTAGTAGAAGGTTTGGCAAAGGTTGAAGATGTAGCAAGTGTACATTTAGATTATATTCGTTACTCAGATATTTTTTTACCAATTGGTTTACTACCAAAATACAATTTAAAACAAGAGGTAGAGTTACCTGAGTTTGATTTTTGTTACTGTGATGTATGTATAGCAGAGTTTAAAAAGGAACACCATAAAAACCCTAAAGAGTCTAAAAACCCAGCTATAGATATGGAGTGGAAACAATTTAGGTTAAATAAAGTAAAAGCTATTGTAGATGAAGCTTATATCATTGCGCATAATAACAACAAAATATTAACTGCAGCAGTATTTCCTTATCCAGAAATGGCAGATCATATGGTGCGCCAACGCTGGGACAAATGGAATGTAGATAAAGTACTGCCAATGATTTATCATAACTTTTATAATGAAGAAATAGACTGGATTGGGTTTGCAACAGGACAAGGTGTAAAAGACCTTAAAAATTCTAATACAGAACTGCATACTGGTATTTATGTACCAAATATGTCTGTTTCAGATTTAGAAAAAGCAATTCTATTAGCAAAAGATAATGGAGCAAAAGGAGTCTCTATTTTTGATGGTAATGCACTTACAGATGAGCAATATGCGGTAATAAAAAAACTTAGTAAGAAATTTAATTAAACGTATTTCATTTTGAAAAAACTTAACTGCCACATAACCATTTTTCTTTTGTTACTAACGTTTAGTTGTACAACTAAAAAAGAAAAAAACTTTACAGAAGAAGAAATTAATATTATTCCTAAGCCTGTATTTACAGAGTTATACAAAGGTAGTTTTAGTTTTAATGCAAACACAAAATTGGTTGCAAGCACAAAAAATGAGCAAAAATTATTAACGTCTTTTTCTCAAAATTTTAAACAGGTCTCTGGTGTAAAATTAGATGTAGTAAATAATGCACCTTCTACTAATTTTTTACAGTTTAAAACAATAGATTCTTTACCTCATGAAGGTTATAATTTATCAATAAATTCTAATCATATAACAGTATCTGCAAAAACGTATTCTGGTTTTGTATATGGATTAGAAACTATAAAGCAGTTGCTTCCTGCAAGTATAGAAAGTACAACGTTTGTGCAAAAAGAGTGGATAGTTCCAGTAATAGAAATTAAAGATACTCCTCGTTTTAAATGGCGAGGACTAATGTTAGATGTGTCTAGACATTTTTTTGAGGTAGATTATATTAAAAAAACGTTAGACCGTATGGCAATGCTAAAAATGAATACTTTTCATTGGCATTTAGTAGATGATCAAGGATGGCGAATAGAAATTAAAAAATATCCAAAACTAACGTCTGTTGGTGGTTATAGAGTAGACCAAGAAGATAAAGGTTGGAACGCTAGACCAAATGCACCTTTAGGAACAAAAGCTACTTATGGCGGTTTTTATACACAAGAGCAAATAAAAGAAGTAGTAGCTTATGCAGCAGAAAGGGGTATAACTGTAGTGCCAGAAATAGAGATGCCAGCACACGTTAGTAGTGCAATAGCTGCGTATCCAGAGTTTTCTTGTTTAGATGAGCAAATTATGGTTCCGTCTGGTGGAGTATGGCCAATTACAGATATTTACTGTGCAGGTAAGGAAGAAACATTTATCTTTTTACAAGATGTATTAACAGAGGTTATGGAGTTGTTTCCATTTAAATACATACATGTTGGCGGAGATGAAGCTACAAAAACCAATTGGAAAACTTGTACACATTGCACCACCAGATTACAAACAGAAGGCTTAGTAAATGTAGACCAATTGCAGAGCTATTTTATTAAAAGAATAGAGCGTTTTATAAGTTCTAAAAATAGAGTTTTAATTGGTTGGGATGAAATTTTAGAGGGCGGTTTGGCTCCAGGGGCAACTGTTATGAGTTGGCGTGGTGTAAAAGGTGGCTTAGAAGCATCTGCAGAAGGGCATAATGTTGTTATGACACCTGGTACACATTGTTATTTTGATCATTACCAAGGAAATCAAGATCAAGAACCTTTAGCATTTGGTGGTTATACTCCGCTTAGTAAAGTGTATGAGTTTAACCCAGTGGTAGATAAAATGACTCCAGAGCAGGAGAAACACGTGTTAGGCGGACAAGCAAATTTGTGGGCAGAGCATATACCAACAGAGCAACAGTCTGAGTATATGATTTTTCCTAGGCTTGCTGCTATGTCTGAGGCTCTTTGGACACCAGTAGAAAATAAAAATTGGAATAACTTTTCAGGTAGGGTAAAAGAGCTGTTTAAGCGTTATGATGTTATGGGTGTTAACTATGCCAAAAGTGCTTATCAGATAACTACAGATGCTAAAGTTGACATAGAAAAAGGCGAATTATCTATCTTATTAAAAAATGAATTTCCAGATGCAGATATTAGATACTCTATAGACGGTTCTTTGCTTTCACAGTCGTCTTTACAATATCAAAAACCAATTCAACTAAATAAAACAGCTACACTAAAGGCTGCAATGTTTAAAAATGGTAAGCAATTAGGACAAACCTTAACTAAAGAGTTTAATTACCATAATGCGGTTGGTAAATATATAGTTTATAACACTAAGTATCATAAAAATTACCAAGGAGAACAACAGCTTGGTTTGGTAAATGTATTAAGAGGATCTAAAAATTTTCACGACGGACAGTGGCAAGGTTGGTTGGGTAATAATATGGATGTGGTAATAGATTTTGATGTAGAAACAGAGTTCTCTGCAGTAACGGTTGGTACACTAGAAAATCAAAGTTCAGGAATTTATTTTCCTGTAAAAATAGAAGTCTTTACATCAGAACACAGAAAAAAGTTTACCAAAGTTGCAGAGGTTACTAGAGCATTTAAAGTAAGCAATGCATCAGAATTAAAAGATTTTAAAATCAATTTTAAACCAACTAAAGCTAGGTACATAAAGGTGGTAGCAACTAATTTAAAAAGTCCGCCTAATGGTGGTGGTGCTTGGTTGTTTGTAGATGAAATTATAGTAGAATAGAATTATGAGTATAAAATTTAAAATTTTAAGTATTGTTTTAGTTGTAGTAAGTTTTGCCTTTGGTCAACAACCTGTAGACTATGTAAACCCGTTTATAGGAACCTCTAATTTTGGAGCAACAAACCCAGGTGCAATTGCGCCAAGAGGTATGGCTAGTGTATCTCCATTTAACGTAGCAGTGCAAAAAGATGCAGGTTGGTTATCTAACCCATATGTTAAACAATACAATTTTTTAACAGGATTTACACACGTAAACTTAAGCGGAGTTGGTTGTCCAGATTTGGGAGTTATTTTAACTATGCCAACTTCAGGAGACTTAAAAACAAACCATATGCAATACGGAACCACTTACATAGATGAGGTTTCTAAAGCAGGCTATTACTCAGTTAACTTATCTAAATACAATATAAAAACAGAACTTACTGCAACAACAAGAGTAGGAGTGTCTAGGTATACATTTCCAGCAGGAAAATCTAACATACTTTTAAATTTAGGACTTGGCTTAACTAATGAGCAAGGCGCAATGGTAAAAGTGGTATCTAATACAGAAATTGAAGGAATGCGCACAGTTGGCTCTTTCTGTTATAATAGTCCAGAACAGGCTTACCCAGTATATTTTGTTGCTAAATTTTCTAGTCCAGCAGATGAGTTTGGAGCTTGGAAAAAACCACATAAATACAATGAGGTAGAAGCACAATGGATGGGCTACAATGGCAAAACTAGACTAATGAAAGGGTTTACAAGAGAAGTTGTAGGTGATAGTATTGGTGCTTATATGCGTTACAATTTTAAAAAGAAAACTACTGTTGAGGTTAAAATTGGTGTGTCTTACGTAAGTATAGATAATGCTAGGGAAAATTTGGAAAAGGAAACAGCTAATAAAAATTTTGATGATGTTTATGCTACTACAAAAGCTGCTTGGAACAAGACTTTGTCTACTGTAGAGGTAGAAGGTGGTTCTACAAATGATAAAACAATATTTTATACAGCATTGTACCACACACAAATACACCCAAATACGTTAAATGATTTTAATGGCGATTATCCTGAGATTGCAACTGGTAAAATAGGAAACACTAAAGGTACTAGATACACCGTTTTTTCGCTTTGGGATACGTACAGAAACTACCACCCATTAATGAGTACTTTGTACCCAGCACAACAATCTAATATGGTAAAAAGTATGTTGTCTATGTACAAAGAAAATGGTTGGCTGCCTAAATGGGAGTTAAACTCTACAGAAACTTTTACAATGGTTGGTGACCCAGCACCAGTAGTTATAGCAGATACATATTTACGTGGTATTACAGATTTTAATGTTGATTTAGCTTACGCAGCAATGTTAAAAGGAGCAACCAAGATTGTAAATAATCCGTTAAGGCCAGGAAATAAAGAGTATTGGGAGAATGGATATTTAAGTGTAGGCGGTAGTGCAGAGGGGCCTGTTTCTACTACAGAAGAATATAATATTGCAGATTTTGCTATTTCTCAACTAGCAAAAGAATTGGGTAAAAAGGCAGACTATAAAAAGTTTTATAATCAATCTTTATCTTATAAAAAATTATTTGATAGTGATTTAAAGCTACTAAGACCTAAAAATAGTGATGGTAGCTGGTACACACCTTTTGATCCTTACAAAGGGGCAAATTTTGAAAAAAATGTGGGTTATATAGAGGGCAATGCGTGGCAGTACGCTTTTATGGTACCACACGATATTAAAGGTTTAATGAAGCTAATGGGAGGAAAAAAACAATTTGTTTCTCACCTAGATTATATTTTTGATAATAATCAGTTTGATATGGCTAATGAGCCAGATATTGCTTATCCTTTTTTATATAACTACAGTAAAGGAGACGAATGGAAAACTCAAAAAAGAGTACAGGCGTTAATAAAAACATATTTTACAAATACGCCTGCAGGTTTGCCAGGTAATGATGATACAGGCACAATGTCTGCGTGGTTAGTATATGCAATGATGGGAATTTACCCTGTTAGTCCGGCTTCACCAGTTTATACTATTTCTACACCAAGATTTACTTCTATGACTATTCATTTAGATACAACTTATTATAAAAAAGAAAAGTTAATTATTAAGCGAACAGGAAATGTTAATGGAAAAATTAAATCTATTCATTTAAATAATAAAGAACTTAAAGGGTATTTTGTTTCTCATAAAGACTTGTTAAATGGCTCTGTTTTAGAAATAGGGTTGGAGTAAAATTTTAATTTAACAAGTTTTCTCTGTTGTAAGTCTCTTATTACCTTGACTTTGTAGGTTTTTGCATCTGCAATTCTAAAATGTGTATTTGTTTGTGTATTAATTACGGAATTGATAATAAAGTATTCAAATTTTTAACACCTCTGTATATTGTCGCTTAGCTTTTCCACAAAGTTGTTAGTCGAATTAATTTCTGCATTTAACATTAATAGGTAAAATTTAGAGGTAAATTAACTAATAACTAACTTAACAATTAAAACTCATTTAAGTATGCAAAAACAAACACATTACTTATTGTTGTTTGTGCTATTTCTCCTTACTAGTGGTATGGTAGCGCAAAACAAAACTGTGACTGGTACGGTTACAGATGAAGCAGGAGTACCTTTACTAGGAGTTAATGTTTTAGAAAAAGGAACATCTAATGGTACATCTACAGATTTTGATGGTAAATACACAATAACTGTAGCAGGTGACTCTTCAATACTAGAGTTTACCTCTATAGGTTATACGGCCAAAAGTGCTACAGTAGCAGGGCAAACCACACTTAATGTTTCTATGGTTGAAGATGCAGAGCAGTTAGGCGAAGTAGTTGTGACAGCTTTAGGTATTAAAAAAGAAGCAAAAGCATTAGGATATTCTTTAACAGAAGTTGGAGGAGATGAGCTATCTAATGTAAAGCAAGTTAGTGCAATTAACTCTTTACAAGGTAAGGTTGCAGGTGTAAATATTACACAAAACTCAACTGGTGCCGCTGGTTCTAGTAGGGTTATTATTCGTGGTAACAGCACATTAACAGGTAACAACCAACCTTTGTATGTTGTAGATGGTATTCCTATTGGTAATGAAAATAGTGGATCAGCTGGCACTTATGGTGGTAGTGACGGAGGTGATGGTATCTCTAGTATAAATCCAGATGATATTGCATCTGTAAGTGTATTAAAAGGTGGTGCAGCTGCAGCTCTTTATGGCTCTAGAGCAGGTAATGGTGTCATAATTATTACTACTAAAAATGGTTCTCAGAAAAAAGGATTAGGAGTAGAAATAAGTAGTTCTGTTACTTTTGATGAGGTAGATACTTCATTAACAGATTTTCAAACTTCATATGGACAAGGTACTAGAGGTAGAGTACCTGCTAACCAGTCTGAAGCTTTTGATTTAGGATTGTCTTCTTGGGGTCCAAAACTAGATGGTTCTAGCGTTGTACAATGGGATGGAGAAGAAAGACCATACTCTTATGTTGGTGACAACAGAGATCATTTTTACAGAACAGGTACTACATTTATAAACACAATAGCTATTACTAGTGGCTCTGAAAAAATGAGTTATAGACTTTCTGTATCAGATTTAGATAATCAAGATATTGTTCCTAATTCTGGTATAAATAGAAAATCATTTTCTTTAAATACAAGTGCTGTTTTAGCAGACAAGTTAACAAGTCAGGTTAATGTAAAGTATATTGTAGAAAATGTAAATAACAGACCAAGATTGTCTGATGCACCAGGAAATGCAAATTATACGGTTGCATTATTGTCTCCAAACGTAGATGTACGTGATATGAATCCGGGTGCAAATCCAGACGGATCTGAAAGAGGGTATTCTGCAAACATTTACTCGCAAAACCCTTATTATTCTGCCTATAACTTTAGTAATCAAGATTTAAAAAACAGAATTATAGCTTCTACATCTTTACGTTATGATATTTTAGATTGGTTATACGCTTCTACCCGTGTTGGTGTAGATCATTACACAAGAAAATCTACATCTATAGAGCCTTGGGGAACAGCATATAAACTTTTAGGAGGTATGAACGAGACTGAAGGTAGATATACACAAATAGATGCTGATGTAATGTTAGGTATAGACAAAAATATTACAGAAAAATTTGCTATTGATGGTTTGGTAGGTGCAAATACAAACCACGTTAAAACTGAAACTTTAATTTTAGGAGGAGATAATTTTGTTGTTCCAGGTTTTGAAGATATATCAAACCTTAGAGATCAAAGTAGAAGTAGAGAATTTCAAGAAAGAAAAATTTCTGGTATTTATGGTTCTCTTGGTTTTTCTTATGATAAGTGGGCTTACTTAACTTTTACAGGAAGAAACGATTGGTTTTCTACATTATCTTACCCAGGTAAAACTACACCAAACAACGAGTTTTACTTTTCTGTAAATACAAGTGTTATTTTATCAGATGTATTAGAGCTACCTAGCTTTATAGACTTCTTAAAAATTAGAGGTGGTTATTCTGGTGTAGCTGGTGGTGGAGATTTAGCATACCAATTAGCGCCAACATACCAAATTTTTGGACAAGGACACCAAGGGCAAACTTTAGGTAGAATTAATGGTAGTTCTGTTCCAAATCCAAATTTAGTTCCTTGGGAAAAAGATGAAACAGAAATAGGTTTAGATCTTAGACTTTTTGGAAACAGATTATCTTTTGATGTTGCTTACTATCAAAATGAAACAACTAAAGATATTGTAAACATTTCAACATCTGTATTCTCTGGTTATGATAGCGCAACTGCTAACATTGGTAAGTTAGAAAATAAAGGTATAGAGTTTTTAATATCTGGTACACCAATACAAACTGAAAATTTTAGATGGAACACAAGCTTTAATGGATCTTACAATAAAAGTGAAGTTACTGCTACTAATGATGAGGGTACACCTATTAGTTTAGATGAACCAAGAACACAAAACGCAAGAATTACACACGTTGTAGGTGAGCCTTATGGTTCTATAGTAGGTGTATCTTATAATAGAGATGATGCAGGTAACATTATATACGATATAAACTCTGAAGGTGTGCCAATTGCACAAGAAGGAGAGCGTAAAATACTAGGAGAAGGTGTGCCACCATTAACTTTAGGTTGGAGTAATACCTTTAGATATAAAGATTTTAGCTTAGGCTTTTTAATTGACGGTAAATTTGGCGGACAATTATTATCTGGTACTAATGCTTTAGGTTATAGTACAGGTTTACACAAAGAAACTTTAAAAGGAAGAGAAAACGGATTAGTAGTTTCTGGTATAGACGGAGATACAGGACAACCATTTACAACTACTGTTGCACCAGAAGATTTACAAACATACTATGGAAGAGTTAGTCGTATTGCAGAGGAATTTGTAGAGGATTCTGACTATATAAAGTTTAGAGAGTTTAGTTTAGGGTATTCATTACCAGAAAAAATGCTAGAAAAAACATTTATAAGTAGTGTAAATGTATCATTAATAGCAAGAAACTTATTCTACATTTCAAGAAGCATAGATAATGTAGATCCAGAAAGTACATACAACTCAGGTAACTCACAAGGTTTAGAATATTTTGGTGTGCCATCAACTAGAAACTATGGTTTTAGTCTAAATGTAAAATTTTAAGAACATGAGAAAAATATTATTTATATTATCATTTGTACTAGTTCTTGGAGCCTGTGATAAAGGTTTTGAAGAGCTAAACGTTAACCCTACAGCACCAAATCAGGTGCCAGCTACCACTAAACTTAGTGCAGCTCAATTATATACTTCTGGTGAGCGTTATGAGAACTGGAGAGCAAATTTAATTTACTCGTCTACAATGATGCAACATTTGTCTACAACAGCAGGCTATTGGTCTGGAGATAAATACACTTGGAACAAAGGCTATGCATCTTCTATGATAGATCGTATTTACGGTAATGCTATAAAAACCGTAGAGGATATGCTTGTTCAGTTAGACCAAGAAGAACAACCAGAAGAAATGAAAGCTATTACTAGAATAATGAGAGTTTTTATTTACCACAGATTAACAGATTTGTATGGTGATGTTCCTTATTCTGAAGCTGGTAAAGCGGTATTAACAGGAAACTTAACTCCAAAATATGACAAACAGAGTGATATTTATGCAGATATGCTTAAAGAGTTAGAGGAGTCTGTAGCAGCATTAGGTACTGGTGTTTCTGGTTTTGGAGATGCAGATTTAATGTTTCAAGGAGATCAATCTCAATGGAAAAAATTTGGAAATTCAATGATGCTTAGGTTAGGTCTACGCTTAATAAAAGTAGATCCTGCTGCGGCAGAAGCTTGGGCAACTAAAGCTATAGCTGGTGGCGTAATGGAATCTAATGATGATATTGCATACATACAGCATACAGCTGGACCTGAGGGAATAAATAAAAACGGTAATGGAGAGGTTTTTACTGCAGATGCCAACCCTAGAATGAGCAAAACGTTTATAGACTTTTTACAAGGAGACCCTAGACTGCCAATTTTAGCAGCTCGTAGAAGTGATGGTAGTACAGATGTTGCAGATTTAAAAGGTTTACCAAACGGTTTAGATAGTCAATTATTAGAAGAGTCTACAGGAGAAAAAGATACAGACTTATATGCAGAACCTAACAGAAGTATTATTACTGGTGAAGGTGCGCCAATGTTTTTTCAGACTTATGCAGAAGTAGAATTTATGCTTGCAGAAGCAGCAGAGCGTTGGGGCTTAGCTGGTGGTGATGCAGCTATGCATTATAATAATGGAGTAAGAGCAGCAATGAAAATGTTAGCTATTTACGGAGATGCAGCTGTAATTGATGACTCTGCTATAGATGCTTATTTAGTAGCTAACCCTTTTGATGCAGCAAATGCATTAGAGCAAATTAATACACAGTATTGGGCAGCTACTTTTTTAAATGAGTACGAGGCTTTTGCTAATTGGAGAAGAACAGGTTTTCCTAATTTAACACCTACAAATTATCCAGGTAATGAGACTGGTGGTACTATACCAAGAAGATTAACGTACGCTACTAGCGAACAAAGTAATAACCCAGATAACTATGCTGCGGCAATTGCATCTCAAGGTCCAGATGTACTTACCACAAGAGTATGGTGGGATAAATAGTTTTTTAGTGTAATTATTTAGTTTTTTAAAAGAGGAGGAAAAAAGTATTCCTTCTCTTTTTTTATTACACTAGTTTCTGTAATAATCTTATATTTAAAAAAGCATTCTTAAAATAGAACTCAAACCCAAAAAATGAAATTAACTAAAATACTTTTTCCCCTTATTGCAATTATTACAACTGCTGTAGTAGCACAATCTACTACGGCAGTTTCTTATGTAGATTATGTAAACCCATTGGTGGGCTCAGACTCCGAGTTTGCATTGTCTAATGGTAACACTTACCCTGCAATTGCTACGCCTTGGGGTATGAACTTTTGGACTCCCCAAACAGGAAAAATGGGAGACGGCTGGGGATATACCTACGATGCCCTTAAACTTAGAGGTTTTAAACAAACGCATCAGCCAAGTCCGTGGATTAATGATTATGCTGCATTTTCATTATTTCCAGAAACAGGAAAATTAAAAATTAATGAAGATGATAGAGCTTCTTGGTATTCACACAAATCAGAAATTAGCAAACCACATTACTACAGTGCTTACTTGGCAGATTATGATGTAACTACAGAAATTACACCAACAGAAAGAGGAGCACAGTTTAGATTTACATTTCCAGAATCTAAAAAATCTCATATTCTTGTAGATGGTTTTTTTAAAGGTTCTATGGTAAAAATAATACCAGAAGAACGTAAAATTATTGGCTATTGCAGAAATAATAGCGGTGGTGTACCAGAGAATTTTCACAATTACTTTGTATTAGTTTTTGATAAAGATTTTGATGAGGTTTTAACTTGGAAAAAAGAAAAAGAAGGTAAAGAACAAACATCTTTTAATAAAGAAGCAGAAGGTTACCACGTTGGTGCTGCAATTAGTTTTTCAACTAAAGATGGTGAGCAAGTTACTGCAAAAGTGGCATCGTCTTTTATAAGTTTAGAACAAGCAGAAATCAACCTAAAAAGAGAAATAGGAGAAGACACTTTTAGTCAGACTAAAGAAAAAGCTGCAACTGCATGGAATAAAGAATTAGGCCGTATGGAAGTAGATGGTGGTACTGTAGAACAATACAGAACATTTTATACTGCTTTGTACAGAGTACTATTATTTCCAAGAAAGTTTTATGAGTTAAACGCTGCAGATGAAATAGTGCATTACAGTCCTTACAATGGTAAAGTATTACCAGGTTATATGTTTACAGATAATGGCTTTTGGGATACATTTAGAGCGGTTTTTCCATTCTTTACTATAATGTACCCAGAGTATTTAAGTAATGTAATGCAAGGCTTAGTAAATACGTATAATGAAAGTGGTTGGTTGCCAGAGTGGGCAAGTCCTGGACATAGAGATTGTATGATAGGGTCTAACTCTGCCATAAACATTGCAGATGCTTACTTAAGAGGAATTAGAGGGTACGATGTTGAAACTCTTTATGAAGCTGTTAAAAAGAATTCTACAAGCAAAGGACCAGTTAATTCTGTTGGTCGTTTTGGTGCTGAATTTTATAATGATTTAGGATATGTACCTTATGATGTTGGCGTTAATGAAAATGCTGCACGTACACTAGAATATGCATTTGCAGATTGGAGTATTGCAGAATTGGGAGAAGCATTAGGAAAGCCTAAAAAAGAGGTGAAGTTATTTAGAGAACGATCTCTAAATTATAAGAATGTCTTTGATCCTAAAATAGGTTTTATGCGAGGTAAAAATAAAGATGGTTCTTGGGCAACTACGTATACGCCAGATAAATGGGGAGATGCTTTTACAGAAGGTGCTGCTTGGCACTGGACGTGGTGTGTTTTTCATGATCCGTTAGGTTTAGCAGAAGACTTTGGAGGTGTAGCTAAAATGCGCTCTAGGTTAGACGATGTTTTTACTGCAGCACCTACTTTTAACGACTCTTATTACGGACAACAAATACATGAAATTACAGAAATGTTAGTTGCAGATATGGGGCAATATGCACACGGAAACCAACCCGTACAACACGCTATTTATTTATATAATTGGTTAGACCAACCTTGGAAAACACAAATACATGTGCGTAATGTAATGGATAAGCTTTATTCTTCTGCACCAGATGGTTTGTGTGGTGATGAGGATAATGGGCAAACATCTGCTTGGTACGTGTTTTCTGCTGCAGGTTTTTATCCTGTAACTCCAGGAACAGGAGAATATGCTTTGGGCAGTCCGTTGTTTAAAAGTGTAAAAATGCATTTAAGAAATGGAAACACTTTTACAGTTAATGCTCCAAACAATAGTAAAGAAAATATTTATATTGATGAGGTACAGAAAAACGGAAATAGTTATAAGAAAAACTACATTACGTTTGATGATATTATGAGTGGTTCAACTTATAATTTTGGTATGAAAAATACACCTAACAAGAATAGAGGAATGGATAAAAATGCTAAACCATACTCAATGTCCATAACAAAAAAATAATTTTAAAAATTAAGAACTGGGTTGTGCTTTACTTAAGGCATAACCCAAGTTCCTAAATGTGCTTTGCTGTTTAGTGTGTATCCTAATTTATAAGCATTAGCATCTGTTATTTCTATAATTTTACCAGGTGCAGGTATAATGTTATTTTGTAAAAGCAGTGTGTTGTAAATTGCTACATCTTTAGCAGAAATAGTTTTTCCGTTTTTTATAATTGTTGTGCCATTAATTTCTAAAAGCAACTTTTCTTTTAAAGAGGATATATATCCTTTTTCTTTTAATGTTTTTAGAAAATTAGTCAGTTTTGCATTGTCATTTAATATAACAATGTTTTGACCAGTTTTGTAAAATGAAAATGTATTTTCTGAGCTAATATTGTATTTTTTTAAAACACTCTTATATTGGTTAATTTGTGTGTTGGTAAGTTTTGTTCCGTTAATGTAAACGCCTGTTTGGTCTGCGTTGCAAGCAATATCATTTTTAGACTGTATTATTTTATCTTTTAAAAGAGCGGTAATAAGTTCTGTTTGTGCATTTGGCCAAGTGTAGTTATTAGCATTTTGTATACTATTACTTAAAATAGTTTTACTGCTACTTAAAAGCATTTTTAAAGGAGCACTAATTGCTCCTTTATGACTAGCTTTTGTACTAATATCTGCGGCTTTTTCTGCTAGCCGTTTTGCTTCTTCGGCAATATGTATAGCATCATCCTTGTAGCTTTGTAGGTTAGCCTGTTCTAAACGTTCTGCTTCTCTTTGTATTCTTGCAGCTTCACGTTTCATTCTTTCTGCATCTCTAAGTAGCCTATCTGCTTCGCGCTGTAATTCTTCTGCTTCTCGTTTTGTTTCATCATTACCAGATATGACTGTTTTTAATGTTTTTCCTAAGGCTTCAAACTTTGTAATAAGCGCATCAGAAGCTACATTTTTATCTAAAAACATTACTAGTTTTTTAGAATTTAGGTTTACATTATAAACTTCATTCTCATCAGCATTAGAAATCCAAGAATAAGAATTACCAGATTTGGTCATTTTTTTAGATTCTAATTCATTTTTTAATACAGATACTAACTCTGAGTATCTTTTTTGAGGGAATTTTGCTTTAAACTTATAACTATCATTTGTATTGCTAATAGCTATAGAAATACTACCACTACTATTATTGCTGCTAGATCTAGAATAAGACATAGAACTAGAAGAGGATGAATGTGTTGTTGGTGGTTTTGGAGGGGTTGGTATTGTTTGTGCCAGTACTGTGTTTCCTAGCAAAAATAGAATAATGTGTACGGTTAATATTGCTTTTGTTTTCATAGATTTTGTTTTTGATTTCTGCTTTAAACAGAAGTTTTTGTTGTTACATTTTACTCCTTAATTTTAAAGGTTAAGCCAACACCACGCGCGCTTTCTATAGATATGTTGTTGTCTTCTTTAAAATATTTACGGAGTCTACTAATAAAAACATCCATACTACGACCAGAGAAAAAATCGTCTGTGCCCCAAACAGCAGTAAGCAGATGATCTCTTTTTACCATTTGGTTTTTATTCTCAAAAAAATAAGCTATTAACTGAGCTTCTTTTTCTGTTAGTCGTTGTATTTTGTTATTAAAAAGTAATTGGTAATTAACAGGGTTAAAAACATAGGCGCCTATGTTGTAACTACTGTTGTTTTTTGATTGATGAATGATTTTTTGTGTTCTTTTTAATATATTTTTTAATCGTAATATTAGTATATCTGCTTCAAAGGGTTTTACTATATAATCGTCTGCCCCAAGCTTTAAGCCTTTAATTTTATCATCTTTCATTTTTTTAGCTGTTAAAAAAACAAAAGGAGTTTCTGGACTATTGTTTATTATTTTTTCGGCCAAGGTAAAACCATCCATTTTTGGCATCATAACATCAAAAACACAAATATCAAAAGGATTGTTGTTACTTGCTTCTTCTATAAAAAAATCTAAAGCCTCTTTTCCATCTTTTGCCCAGGTAACAGTAAAATCATGAATTTCTAAGTATTGCTTTAAAATACTTCCAAAATCAAAATCGTCTTCGGCTAATAAAACAGTTGTCTTTTGCATTAGTTTATAGGTGTTTTAATAGTAAATATTGTTCCTTTATGTAATTGACTTTCAATTATAATAGAGCCATTGTGTGCATTTATTATTTGTTTTGTGTAATATAGCCCCAGTCCTAAGCCTTTTACATTATGTAGGTTACCATCTGTAACTCTATAGAATTTATCAAAAATTAAGGGTAGGTTTTTTTGTGGAATGCCAATGCCATTGTCTTTAATTACAATACTATATTCTCCGTTTGTATGTTTGGTTTCTATAGTGATTTGTATAGATTCTGTACCATACTTTACCGCATTTTCTAATATATTTAATAGTGCCGTAGTAAAATGAAACTTGTCTATACGTAGTAAAACTTCTGCAGTGCAAACTTTATTTATTATGGTAACATCTTGTTGTTGTACAGATAATTTAAAATCTTCAATCAAATGCTTAAAGTATTCGTTATCTATAACTTGTTCTTTATTTAAAACAATTTCTTTAGAACTAAGGCTATTAGTCATTACTTGATCTATTAGCTTTTGCAAACGTTCATTTTGTCTGTCTACAATATTTAGTGTACTGTTAAATATAGCTTCGTTATTCTTAATTTCTGCTTTTTTTAAACTTTTAGATGCTATACTTAAAGTAGCTAAAGGTGTTTTTAACTCGTGTGTAATGTTATTTATAAAGTCGGTTTTAATTGCTGTTATTTTTTTCTGTGTAATTAAGTTTTTTATAGAGTAATATAATAGGCCAATAACTATTAAAAATATAAGTACAGAAGCAAAGAGTAGAAACGCCATTCTTTTGTATACAATACTTTTCCACTCTTTAATTAATATTTTGTTTTCTGTTTTTACTTCTAAATCAAATGTGTTTATTTTTATTTCACCTTCAACTTTTTCTACAAATTCTTGCTCAGAAAACCACTTTGCATTGTTAATGGTTTTTGCATTTTTATCATCAAATTCCTCTCCAAATAATCTAGATTGTTTTTTGCCAGCATAAAATATGGTATCATTTTTAATTTTATCTAAAAGAACAACGCTGGTTAAATTCATTTTAAAATCTACATCATATCCTAAATTTACTTTTTTAAGTTCTTCCTTAAATATTTTTTTAAACTCGGTATTTAAGCTATCACTTTTTTCGTTAGACCTACTTATAATTTGAGATTTAGATAAACGATTATTTTTATAATCTGCTATGTAGTTTTTTAAATTATCTCCCCAAATATTGTACAAAGAATCTAGTTTAGGATTGTCATCTATTACAGAAATAACATCTGTAGTTTCATTAATAAATGCTTTCTTTTTTAGTTGGTAGGTATTGTTTATTAGGTATGCCTGTATAGACGATAATGCTATTAAAACTAGTATAGCAGTACTTATTAATATGGTTGTTTTGTTTTTCATTGGTTTTTTTCTGCAAGTCAAAAGTACCAATAAACCTAGATTAAGTAGTACAAACAGAAGCCGTTAACCCTTCATTAACGTTAATATATGCTGTGTTCACAGTATTTAAAGGTCTTTTGCTCTTTTGTTAATTTAATAAACTTTTTAGCGGTTTTGCCATTAACCTCCCTTTAACCTTGGGTTAACCAATTTATTAATAGAACAACCTCACATTTGTGGCATCAATTAAAAAACTACCAATAATGAAACTATCAAATAAAAACAATACGTATAAATTATTTGTCTTTTGTGTACTAAGTCTTATGGTGCATAAGATGTCTGCTCAAAAAAGTATAATAATACATAAAGTAAACGAGCCTATAAAGATTGATGGTGATGCAACAGAAGCAATTTGGCAACAACATTTACAAGCAGGTAACTTTATACAAACACTACCAGATGCCGGAAAACAATCTAAACAAAAAACAGATATTGCTATTTTGTTTGATGATAGTTATTTGTACGTCTTAGGTGTTTTATATGTAGATAATAAAAAAGATATAAGCAACCAATTAACAGCTAGGGATGATACTGGTAATGCAGATGTTTTTGGTATACAAATAGATCCTTTTGGAGAGGCTAGAGAGGGTTACGATTTTTCTGTTACTGCAGCAGGAGTGCAATCTGATAAGAAATTAAGTGCCAATGACTCTTACGCTAATTACAATGTTGTGTGGCAGAGTAAGGTAAAATTATATGATAATAAATGGGTAGTAGAAATGAAAATACCTTTTAATAGTATTAGGTTCCCAAAAGAAGATTTAAGTAATTTTAAAATTAATTTTCAGCGCATAACCAATAGTTTAAATGAAGATGCTTATTGGAATCCTATACGGTTAGATGTAGATGGATATTTAAATCAGCTTGGAGAATTAAAAGGGTTAAGTAATATAGCACCGCCACTAAATTTATCATTTAACCCTTTTGTGTCTGTAGTTACAGAAAAGAGTCCTACAGGAACCAAAAACACAACTTTTAATGGAGGTTTAGATGTAAAGTACGTTCACAAAAATGCATATACGTTAGATGTTTCTCTTATTCCAGATTTTAGCCAGGCACCATCAGACGATCAAATTTTTAACTTATCTCCTTTTGAAGTAAAGTTTAATGAAAATAGACAGTTTTTTGTAGAAGGCACAGAGATTTTTGACAAAGGAGGCTATTTATATACACGTAGAATAGGAGGTGAGCCAATATCTAAAAATAATATTAATTTATTTGAAAATGAAGATGTTGTAGAAAACCCAGTTACATCTAACATTATTAACTTAATTAAATTTACAGGCAAATCTAAAAACGGATTGTCTATTGGTGTGTTAAACGGAATTACAGCAAAAAGTGTAGCTCACATAAAAAATACAACAACTAATAATTTTAGAAAATTTAAAACTAATCCACTAAGCAATTACAATGCAATTGTTTTAGATAAAGCATTAAAAAATAACTCATCAGTAACCTTTATAAATAACTCTGTATTACGCAGTGGCGCTGTTTATGATGCTAATTTAACAGCATTATTGTATAGGTATTACAATAAAAATAGAACGTACTCTATGTACTTTAAAAAGGCACTTTCGCAAAAATATTTTTCTGATAAAAAAGATGAATTTGGACACGAGTATTATGGTTATGCAGGCAAAGTAAGTGGCAAATGGCGAGGTGGAGCATCTATTAAATTACTAGATGATAAATTTGACTCTAATGACTTTGGCTATTTGTCTAGAAACAATGAGCTGCGCTTTAGAGGAGATTTAAGTTATACCAATAATAAGCCTAAAAAAATATTCTCTAGATATCAAGTTTTTTTAGATCACCAGCAGAGGTACTATTACAGTTTAATGAAGCAAGAACAAACGTATTATAAGTTGGGAACCTATGGTGTCTTTAAAAAAAACAACCATACATTTTTTACAGAGTTTAGATACATAGAAGAAAGTAAAAATTTTTTTGAGGCACGTACAAAAGACAAACACTTTAATATACCAGCACAAGCAGAAACATTTTTAGAATACCAAACAAATGATAACAAAGCAGTTTCTATAGCCGGTTATATGGTTTTAGTAAAATATTTTAATTCTGATATTTATAATAGAGAGTTTATAGCAGGTTATGGACTTAACGCAAGAGTTGGTCAGCATTTTTCATTATACTTTAGTCAAGATTTAGAAAATAAACCACAGGGCGTAGGCTTTTTAACAAAGCAAAATAATAGTATAATTTTTGGTAGTAGAAAAGTAAACCAACTTAGTAATGCCTTTACTTTAAATTATGCTGTAAACTCTAAATTAAATTTAAATATGCGTCTGCGTCATTATTGGATTACTGTAGATTATAACAATCAATTTTCATTAAAAGAAAATGGAGATTTTGCTACAAATAGTTTTAACATAAACCCAAATGATTATGATGATAATTTTAACCAGTTTAATATAGATTTTATATCTAAATGGCAGTTTGCACCAGCCAGTGAAATTAGTTTAGTTTGTAAACTAGGTTCTAATTATTACAATACAGAAGTAAACTCTAATTATGGCACAAATTTAAAAGGTGTTTTAGAAGAAAAAAATAGCACTACAGTATCTTTAAAAATGACATACTTTTTAGATGCAAATATTTTAAAGAAGAGAAAAGGCTAAAAATAAGAATTACTATAACTGTCTACTGTAATTGCTTTTAAATTATGAACAATTAGATGGTCTAAAATTGTTTTAGAATCATAAGTTGTAAAAAGATTATTTGATGAAAACGCAATAGATTCTACTCTTAAAAAATATAATTCTGTTATAAGTTTAACGTTTACACTAGGTAAAATTAGTCCTTTTTCTTTGGCACTATTTAAAAGATTTAAAATGGTAGAATAAGAAAGTTCTTTTCTAAAATTATCAAAAGTAGTATAGGCGTGTGGGTAATATTTTTTTAAACCAAAAATAAACGAGGGTTTAAAGTATCTAAGATACTCAAACCCTCGTTTGTATATTAATATAATAGTAAGTATATCGTCATTAGTATTGTTTTTAACAATCTCATTAATATCCAATTTATAATCGTTTATTAAAGACGCAACACTTTTGTTCACTAAAGTTTCTTTGTTTTTAAAATGTACATAAATCGTTTTTTTAGATATCCCTAGTGTTTTTGCTAATTCATCTAAAGTAATACGTTTGCTGCCAAATTTTGTAAAACTGGCTTTAGCACATTCTAAAAGTTCTTTTTTAGTGATCATTACTACTTATCTTATTTCCAACCGCCACCAAGAGCTTCATATAAATTTACAATACTTGTTAGTTGTTGTAATTTGCTATCAATAATATTAAGCTCTGCATTTAAAGCACTTTCTCTGGCAGTTAATAAATCTAGGTAGTTTGCGTACCCGTTTTTAAGTAATTCCTCTGAGTTTTGTTCTGCTCTGCGTAAAGCTTCAACTTCTTTTTGTCTATACTCATATTTTTCAGTTTCTGCATTGTAAGTATACAAGGCATTAGAAACCTCAGAGCCAGCTGTTAAAAGTGTCTTTTTAAACTGTAATAAAGATTGCTCTTGTTGTGCCAATGCAACTTCTTTTTGTGTTTTTAACTTACGCTGATTAAAAATAGGCTGCGTTAAACCACCAACAATATTTGCAAAAAGTGAGTTAGCATCCAACAACTTATCTAACTCTAAACTTTGGTAACCTCCAGAAGCTGTTAATGTTAAAGATGGATAAAAACTACTACGAGCTACATTTGTAAGCTCAAAAGAATTTATTAAACCATATTCTGCTGCCATAACATCTGGTCTGTTGCTAAGTAGGGTAGACGGTACACCAAGAGCCAAATCTGTCTCTATTTTTTGTATGTCTAAGCTACTTCTTTTAAAGTTTTGGGGAGCCTTACCTAATAATATACTTAATGTATTTTCTGTTCTAAATATTGCAGCTTCAATATCTACCTTTAAAGCTTTTGCACTATTGTATTGTGCTATGTTTTGGTCTACTGCAACTTGCGTTACATTACCAGCATCTTTTAAGGCTTTAATTGTTTCTACACTACTTTCTCTAGTTTTAATTGTTTCTTTAGTAATAGCTAATTGAGCATCTAAAGCCAATAAATTATAGTACGTATTTGCTATACTAGAAATAAGTTGCGTTTTTACAGCTTGGTGACCTGCAACACTTTGCATATAGGCAGCCTGTGTAGCTCTTTTGTTACTTCTAATTTTTCCCCAGATATCTGCTTCCCATGATAGGTTAGCGGTAATATCATACTGGTCTGTAGATGTGTTACTTAAAAAAGAACCAAACTGACTGTTTTTAGATAATTCTTGGTGTGTGTAATTAGGACCAACACTTAATGTTGGAAAATATCCTGCTTTACCCTGCTTAGCATAAGCTTCTGCAGCAGCCAATTGTTGAATAGCAATTCTAATATCTAAATTGTTTTGTAAACCTTCTGCAATGTACTGCTCTAAATAATTATCAGTAAATAAATTTTTCCAAGACACATTTGCCATAGATATACTATCTGTAGGCAAATTGTCTGTTCTGTATAAGGCCTCGGTTTCTGGTAACTCTGGCCTGTTGTAATCCTTAGCAACAAAACAACTTTGTAGTGTAAAAGCAACAACTACTATAAGTGCTGTTTTGCTAATAAATTTATATTTTATTGTAGATCTCATAGTTCTTATTCTTCTGTAGTTTGAATTGCTGGTTTACCAGAAACTTTTTCTTGTAACCATTGAAATAAAATAAACAGTATTGGAATAACAAATACACCTAATATTGTACCTATTAACATACCACCTGCTGCACCAGTACCAATAGAATTGTTACCTTCTGCACCAACACCTTTTGCTAACGCTAATGGCATTAAACCTAAAATAAAAGCAAAAGAGGTCATTAAAATTGGTCTTAAACGAGACTTAGCACCGTCTATAGCAGCATCTACAATAGATTCGCCTGCTTTTCTGCGTTGCAGAGCAAACTCCACAATTAATATGGCATTTTTAGCAAGTAGACCAATAAGCATTATTAGTGCAATTTGAAAGTATATGTTATTTTCTAATCCTAAGAACTTAGTACTAATATAAGCTCCAAATACACCAAATGGTAGAGATAACACTACTGCAAATGGCAGCAAGTAACTCTCGTACTGGGCACTTAATAAAAAGTAAACAAATAAGATACTTAGTATAAAAATAAATGTAGTTTGGTTACCAGCACTTACTTCTTCTCTTGTTAAACCAGAATATGCAACGGTGTAATTACTAGGTAATTTGGCTGCTTCTTCTTCAATAATTCTAATAGCATCACCTGTACTAAACCCATCATTAGTTGCTCCTGTTATTTTTGTAGAATTAAATAGGTTAAAACGAGTTACAGATTGTGGCCCATATACACGCTCTAAGTTTACAAATTGTGTAATAGGCGTCATTTCACCAGCATCTGTTCTAACATACATACTGTTTAGGTTTTCAATACTAGCTCTATCCTCAGGTAATGCCTGTATGTATACTCTAAATTGTTTTCCAAATCTAGAAAAATCTGATGCGTATACTCCACCAATATACCCTTGTAAAGTAGAGAAGATACTGCTAACAGATACTCCTTTTTCTTTAGCTAGTGGTACATTAATATCCATCTCATACTGTGGGTAACTCGTATTAAACGAAGATTGTGCATACTTAATTTCTGGGTGAGACATTAAAGCCATTGCAAACTCTTTGTTTGTTTTGTCTAAGTCTGTAAATTCACCTCCAAATTTATCTAGCAAGTTAACCTCAAAACCGGCAGAGTTACCAAAACCACGTATACTTGGTGGAGAAAAGAAAATAATATTAGCTTCTGGCATTGTAGATACTACACCAAATAACTTACCTGTAATTGCTTGTACAGATGTAGAAGGATCTTCACGCTCTGTCCAATCTTTTAATTTAATAATACCAAAACCGTAGTTGGTACCAGCACCACTAATTAAACTTCTACCTTTAATAAAGTTAACAGCGGCAATACCTTCTATACCGTTTATTTTAGAATATAAATTACGAGCAACAGCATCAGTTCTATCTAAAGAAGAACCCGCAGGTAATTCTATGTTAGCAAAAATAATACCTCTATCTTCATCTGGTACAAAACCTGTTGGTGTTGTTTGTGAAGCCCAGTAGATACCTACACCTGCAATTATTAATAATAATACAGATACAAATTTTCTCTTGTATAAAAATTGAAGCGATTTACCATACCTGTTTATAGTAGCATTAAAACCACGGTTAAACAAAGTGTAAAAACGTTGTAAAGGACTTTTGCCTTTTAACTCTTCATCATGTTTATGTTCTTTTAATAATAAAGCACATAAAGCCGGACTTAATGTTAATGCGTTTACTGCAGAAATTAATATGGCAATAATTAAAGTAACTCCAAATTGCTCATAAAACACACCAGTAGGACCAGTAATAAATGTTACCGGAATAAATACAGCTGCCATTACTAATGTAATAGATATAATGGCTCCAGAAATCTCGTTCATTGCTATAAGTGTAGCCTTTTTAGGGTTTTTAACCCCTTCATCCATTTTTGCGTGGACGGCCTCTACCACAACAATAGCATCATCTACCACAATACCAATAGCCAGCACTAAAGCAAATAATGTTAAAAGGTTAATTGAGTACCCAAAAACATTAAGGAAAAAGAATGTACCAATAATAGATACAGGAACTGCAATTGCAGGAATTAAAGTAGATCTAAAATCTTGCAAAAAGATAAATACAACTAAGAAAACCAATAAAAAGGCTTCAACAAGTGTACTAATTACTTTTTCTATAGATGCGTTTAAGAATAAACTTGTGTCATAAGGAACAAATATATTTAAACCTTCTGGTAGGTCTTTTTCTACAGAGGTTAAAGTAGTTTTAATATTCTCTATAATCTCCTGAGCATTAGAACCTTTTGTTTGAAAAATACCCATAAATACAGCAGGGTTTCCTAAACTCATTGCGTTAGAAGAGTAAGATTGTGCATCTAATTCTATTGTAGCAACATCATTTAAACGTAAAAATTCTCCGTTACCTAATGCTTTAATTATAATATCTCCATATTGTTTTTGCTCTTTAAAACGTCCACTATATGTTAATGTGTATGTAAATGCTTCACCATTATTTTCTCCTAAAGAACCAGCAGCAGCTTCTAAATTTTGTTCTGCTAAAGCAGCAGAAATATCTGATGGTATTAGATTATAAGCAGCTAGCTTTTCTGGTTTTAACCAAATACGCATAGCATAGTCTTGCTGAGAAAATACAGATACATCACCAACCCCACTAATACGTTGCATTGCTGGTATAACGTTTATTTTTAGGTAATTCTGAATAAATGTAGCATCATAATCTTCATTCTCAGAATACATAGATATAAACATTAAAGCACTAGTTTCTTGCTTTTGCGTAGTTACACCTGTTTGTATTACTTCTTGCGGTAATAGCGGATTTGCTCTTGCAACACGGTTTTGTACGTTTACAGCAGCAATATCTGCATCTATTTCCTGATCAAAATAAACTGTAATTTCAGCAGTACCATTGTTTGATGCTGTAGAGGTAATATAACTCATACCTTCTACACCGTTAATTTGCTCCTCTATAGGAATAATTACACTCTCTAATACAGTTTCTGCATTGGCTCCTGTATATGATGCCGACACCTTAATTGTTGGTGGCGCAATATCTGGGTATTCTTCTATTGGTAAACTTGTTATACTTATAACACCAAGTACAACAATTATAATAGATATTACTGTTGAAAGAACGGGCCTTTCAATAAATGTTTTTAACATAACTAAATAAATTTAGAGTTTTTAGTTTTTAAATAATGTAGCTATAGGTTTTATGGCATCATCAAAAGAAGTTTCTTGAGGAGCTATTACCACACCATTTTTTAATTTGCCTACACCAGTTGTAACAATTTTGTCTTTAAGATCTAAACCAGATTCTACAACATATAAATTATCTACAGTAGACTTTATTTTAATGATAGATGTAGTTACCTTATTATCTTCTCCTACTTTAAATATCATTACATTACCTTGTTGTTCGTAAGTTGCTTGTTGTGGTACAACAATTGCATTTTTAAACGTATTTGGTATTTGTATTTTACCACTGTTACCATTTGTTATTAAACGGTTAGGGTTGTTAAATATGGCTCTTAAACTTACGGTACCAGTGTTAGGGTTTATTTGTCCTGTACTAGTTTGTATTTTACCTTTTTCAGAATACGTACTGCCATTTGCTAAAATTAAGCTTACCTCTGGGTAATTTGCTAATTTTTCATTCAAGGTTTTACCTTCTGCTTTTTCTAAAAAGTCTAAATATTGTGTTTCGTTTAAGCTGAAAAATGCATAAACTTTGCTAATGTCACTAACTGTAGTAAGTGGAGTAGGGTCACTTGGACTAATTAACGCTCCTTCTCTAAAATTAATAGCACCAACATAACCATCTACAGGACTTTTAATTGTAGCATAGCCAATATTTGCACTTACACTACTGTAATTAGCTTTTGCTTGTGCTAAATTAGCTTTTGCTGTTTCTAGTTGTACTGCACTAATAATATTTTTTTCTACTAGTGGTATTAATTTGTTAACCTCTACTTGGGCAACGTTAATACGTGCTTTTGCAGCACCAGCATCTTGACTTAAAGACTGTGTTTCTAATCTAAATAAAACCTGACCTTTACGTACTTTTTGCCCTTCGTCTACTAATACTTTTTGTATGTAACCAGATGTTTTTGCCCTAACATCACTATTTATAATACCTTCTATTGTAGTAGGGTACTCTTTGTAACTTGTTACTGTTTTAGTTTGTAATTGTGCAACCGGAAACGGTGCTGGTGGTGCCTGTGGTGCTTGCTGTTCTTGCTTGCTTCCACAGCTAACAATGACTAGGAATGCTGCCATTGGAATTATAATTCTACTAATAGTTCTCTTTTTCATCTTAATTCTGTCTTTATAGGTTAATGTTGTCCACGTTTAGTTTTGAAATGGACGTAATTGCTTGGTTTAAAAATTGTATGTAATTGTTGTGAAATGTTAAATCAAATTTTTCATCTTCTGCAGTGGTTTCTAAATCATTAATTTCATTTTTATAATCTCTAACTTCTTGGTGTAGCTCTTTTTCTACTTCCCATTTCTGAATCATATTAGAAATGTGACTTTTAATTTTATTGGAAGTAATAACATAGTATTTTTTACGATCACCAGTTTTGGTAAAATATTCTATCTCTTTTATATCTGTTAAATAATTTAGCTGAGTTGATATGGTACTTTTACTAGCGCATAATAATGATACTAAATCTTCAAAAGTTGTCCCTGTTTTTCCTGTTAGGATAATATAAGCAAGCACCCTAGAAGCTATAGGAGAATATCCATTGTTAGATTCTATATGCACTCCTAGCTTTTCTACTAGTGTACCTTTTTTGCTGCACATATTCTTCTTCATTTGCAATACCCTTTTTTTTATTAGTATTTATTTTATTTTCTCTTTTTTAGATTTAAAAAGAAGTGCAAAGATATGATTGGTTCGGTAAGTTCCGAACTAAACGAAGTTAATTAAATGTTAAAGGAAATTATTTGTTTATATTGTTAATTATCAGCATATTAAATTGTGTTATTGCTAAATTTTAACTACTTTTTTTGTTTATTTTATGAAGATAAAACGCTTGTTTTTTTACATATTAACCTTTGTATATGTAAAAAATCGCATAAAGAGTAACGTGCTCTATATGCGATTTAAAACTAGATAAAAAAATACGGCGATATAAGAAAACTTATACCGCCGTATTAAATGAACTAAAAATCTAACTACTAATATCCTGGATTCTGATCTGCTTGTGTCAATTCAGAATTCTTTTCTATTTCTGTTTCTGGAATAGGGAATAAATCATTTTTAGACGAATATCCTGTTCCTGCTAATTCTGTTGCAGCTTTACCCCAACGAACTAAATCCCAAAAACGTTGTCCTTCATGAGCTAACTCTAAGAACTTTTCATTTACAATAGCCTCAAATAAATCATCACCAGCTAAAGATGCATCTACATCTGCTAAACCAGCTCTGTTTCTAACTTTATTTAACTCGGCTCTTGCCAAACCATCTTTGTTGTCTTTATTATAAGCTTCGGCAGCTAATAACAATAGTTCTGCGTAACGGAATAATTTATAGTTTGTACCATAGTTTAATTCTTTTACGCCATCTGCACTAGTATCTTCTTCTTTTGTAGCATACTTAATTCTAATACCACCTTCATAATCCCAAATAGAACCTCCAGTTGCTGCAGACTCATCTACGCTACCACCAGCAGCAATTAACTCTTCTTCTGTCATAACAGTAGCTAATTTACGGTCTGTATCACCAGCTGCATCAAAAGCATCCATAAGTTTAGCTGTTGGTAGGTTAAAGCCCCAACCATTAATTAAACCTACTGTAGATACATCAAAAATACCATCACCTCTAGGTCCCATTAACTGTATATGTATGTTGTTTTCATTTCTTCCGCCCCAAGCAAAGTTACCCCAGTCTCTTCCGGTAGTAGAAATAAAACCAATTTCAAATAAAGATTCCTTTCCAAACTCATAATCTATAGCCCACGCATCTGCAGCAGTTGCTTCTAAGTCGTGTGCTGGATTAGAAATTACAGCTTCAAAAAACGGAATAGCTTCTCCGTATAAGCCTTCAAAAACTAATACTTTACCCATTAAGGCTTGTGCAGCACCTTTAGATACTCTAAAGTCTTCTGCTAAAGCTGTTTTATCTGGTAGGCCAGCAATTGCATCTGTTAAATCTGCTTTTACTTGTGTGTAAATATCAGCTCTGGGAGACTTAGCAATTCCAAATTCATCTGCTGTAGATGGTATTGTTAATCTTAAAGGGATATCACCAAACATTGTAGTAAGCTCAAAATAAGACCAAGCTCTTAAAAATTTAGCTTCAGCTAATGCTAATTCTTTGTTACTTAAATCACTGTCTTTAATGTTTTCTATTACTAAGTTTGATAATGAAATTGTTCTGTAAAACAAGTTCCATACACTTTCTATAGATTGGTTAGATGTAGATACGTTTGCATAATCATCTATATCTTGTAATTGTGGTTGATCACCGCTATTACCACCAGCAGCATTCATATCATCACCAGGTAATTGTTTTACTAAAAATGCACTATGCCAATCTACAGAGTAGGTGTGTTGCATTAAGTCATAAATACCAATTATGGCTGCGTCTACGTTTTCTTCTTCAAGAAAAAACGTTTCCAAATCTTCTCCGTCTTCTCGCGGATTTGTTGTAAAATCCTCACTACATGCAGTAACTCCTCCAATAAAAAGGATAGTTACCATTGCGATTATAATTTTTTTCATAATAATATATCTATTTATTAAAAGTCTAATGATAAGCCAAATACTGTTTTAGCAGCAGTTGGATAAAAACCTCTATCTACACCAATAGAATTATAGCTAAAGTTACCAATTTCTGGGTCTAAGCCTTTATAGTCTGTAAACGTAAAGTAGTCATCTAAAGATACATAGATTCTTAAATTGTTTATTTTTAGTCTTTCTGCAATCTTCTTAGGTAGTGTGTAACCAACTTGTATTTGCTTAATTCTCATATAAGAACCATCTTCTACCATTAAATCTGTATCATAAGAATCTATTACATTGGCAGCACCAGGAAAAGTAGCTACATCACCAGGTTGTGTCCATCTTTCGTTATAAAAATGTACTGGCTTGTTAGTAATAGGTCTAGATGGTTGGTGGTAGGTAGCAAAAATATCATTACCAATTGTACCTTGAAATTGTAAGTTAAAATCAAATGCCTTGTAACCTAAAGCAATGTTACCACCAAATAAAACATCTGGGTGAGGAGAACCTACCTTTACTTTATCTGCGTTATTTACAATATTATCTCCGTTAGTATCTACTTTTATAACTTCTCCGGTAGCAGTATCTATACCATCTGTTTTATAACCGTAGAAATACCAAGATGGTTGCCCTTCTGTAAAACGAGTAACACCATCTGGATTTTGTTGTGCACCAGCACCAATAATAGAAGCTCCTTCTGGAACAAATAATATCTCTGTTACTTCATTTTTTAAAGTTGATAGGTTAGCGTTAAAATCATATCTAAAACCACCACTTGTTGTGTCTCCATAACCAAGTTCAAATTCCCATCCTTTATTTTCTATAGTACCAGCGTTAAATTCGTTAGATTGAAAACCTGCAGAACCAGGAGTAATTAAACCACCATTGTTAACAATAGCATCTTTTGTAGTTTTTTTGTAGTAATCTACAGAGAAATTTAATCTGTTTTCAAAAGCTCTAAAGTCTGCACCAAAATCTAACTGCTCAGATGTTTCCCAAACTAAGTTAGGGTTAGAGTATCCAGAGATTTGAGCACCCGTTGCACCTTCATAATTAATACCTACACCATTAATAGCTCTAATAACATACGTTTTATCTGCATTACCTATTAAGTTACTTCTACTACCATTTTGTCCCCAACTGGCTCTTAATTTAGCGTAGTTTAATTTAGAATCTTCTTTCCAAAAATCTTCTTTAGATAATACCCAACCAGCAGAAAAAGCAGGGAATGTACCAGCTCTATTAGCTTCTGGGAATTTATCAGACTTATCTCTTCTTATAGATGTTTCAAATAAATATTTACCAGCAAAATCATAAGATAATCTACCGTACATAGAAACCATATTATCTGGAGCAGGTAAAATATCTTTAACCTCTACAGTGTAACCAGGCAAGTCTAAATCAAAACCAGTAAATTGGTCTATATCTACAGAACCGTTTCTAGACAAAACAGTTTCAAACCTTGTTTCTTCTGCAGAGTAACCAGCTAATAATGTAAAGTTATGATCGTTAAATGCTTTAGTGTATGTAGCAAAGTTTTCCCATAACCACTTTTTAGTTTCATACTTAGTTTGTGATGTAGTATACTTTGTATTTGCAGCTTCAGAAGATACGTAGTAAGGAATTACGTTGTTTCTAACTTCTGTTTTTCCGTTTTCATAACCAAATCTAGATGTAAAGTTAAAACCTTCAAACAAATTAAACTTTAAGTAAGCAGATCCTAAAAACTGATCTGTGTCTGTTATAGTTTTATTAATATCATTAGCAAAAGCAACAGGATTAATTACCTCACCAGTAGAATAGCTTGGGTAACCGTAAACACTACCATTATTTGCTGTTAATACAGGAACACCATTATCTGTAGCTCTGTCATACACAGACTGTGGTACTTGACCATTTGAATAAGTTACAGGAGTTAACGGATCTATAATTAGCATATTTTGAATAACACCTCTGGTATCACTATTTTCTTGAATACCGTTTTTGTCTGTAATAGAGTAAGTTGCATTTACACCAGCCTCTAACCAGTCTGTAATATCTGCTTTAATGTTTGCTCTAAAAGTAGAACGCTCAAAAGAAGAATTGCCTTTACCAACTATACCGTCTTGGTTTAAGTTAGATGCAGACATATAGTATGATAATTTTTCTGTAGCACCAGAAAGGTTAACATCATTTCTAAACATTAATGCATTATTAAATGTTTCGTCTATCCAATCTGTATCATAACCATTTAAGGCAACATTAGCTTGTCCGGCTTCATTCATATACTGTACAAATTGTTCAGCATTCATTAACTCCATATTGGTTTTAACGGTTTGTATAGCTAGTTGTGAGTTAAAACCAACTTTTAAACCACCTTGCTTACCTCTTTTAGTAGTTATAATTACAACACCGTTTGCACCTTCTGTACCATAAATTGCAGCAGAAGCAGCATCTTTTAAAATTTCAAGGTTAGCAATATCACCAGGAGCAATATCTACAATTGAAGAAGTTTTCATACCATCTACAATGTATAAAGGATCTGAGTTACCACTTGATCCAGCACCTCTAATTCTAATTTTAGCTCCAGAACCTGGCGCACCAGAAGAAGAAGAAACAGTAACACCAGAAGTTCTACCTTGTAAAACTTGTTCTACCCTTTGTCCTGATGTGCTTTTAATATCTTTACTGTCTATACTAGAAATTGCACCTGTTACTAAGCTCTTTTTCTTAGACCCATAACCTACAATTACAACCTCGTCTAAGGCTTGTGCATCTTCTTGTAGAGTAACATTAATTGTTGTTTTAGCTCCTACAGTTATGGTTTGTGCAACCATACCTATATATGTAAAGTCTAATTTGTCTGTAGCTTTTACATTATCTATAGTGTAGTTACCATCAAAATCTGTACTGGTACCATTTGTGGTTCCAGATACAATAACGGTTACACCACCAAGTGGTATACCGGCTTGGTCTGTAACAAGACCACTAATAGTCTTTGTCTGCGCAAATGCTGTTTGAGTAATAATAATTACAAGTGTAGCAATCACGTGTTTTAACCTTATTATCATATTAAAAAGTTTAAG
This sequence comes from Cellulophaga sp. RHA19, assembly GCF_002813425.1. Taxonomy (NCBI): domain Bacteria; kingdom Pseudomonadati; phylum Bacteroidota; class Flavobacteriia; order Flavobacteriales; family Flavobacteriaceae; genus Cellulophaga; species Cellulophaga sp. RHA19. Next base: position 3,655,818 of record NZ_PHUL01000001.1, on the reverse strand, counting down.
TTAGTAAAATAGTTTTTTTGTTAGTTTTAATGTTTATTTTTTTTTGATTTTGTCTTAGTTCTTCATACGTTTTTTTTCTTTTATGTGTTGTTAGTAATTATTGTGTTTGGTTTTAATTGTTGTGGTTTATGCTTGGTATTATACGATGTACATTATTATAAATATGAGGAGGGCAATAATTGCAATAATTAAGCCTATTTCTACAAGGCGCCTCCATTTAGTGTAGTTAACTTTCATACTTTCAAATATACCTACAGATGTAAATTAGTTGTTAAAACATTTAAAGCGTTCACTACAAAATATGTAGCAAACACTAGTAAATACGCTTATTTGCAACATTTGTAGCATTGTATGCAACATACGTTTTATCGAATAGGTGTATGTTGTAGCATTGTAGTACTTTAAAATGTTAAAGTTGTAGCTGTGTAGTATGTTTAATTACCAATTTGTGCTTTATATGTTATAGTAAACAAGTAAAAAGCAGTTAATTTTAACATATTTCTACGTGTTTTTTAACAGATACTTATTCCTATTTTATAAAAACATTAAGATATAAAAGGGTAGTAATAGAAGAATTATGCCACTTTAAAATGCATAATTATTGTTTTTAAAATGATACTATACTCGTTTGTAATAAGACTGCAATTAAGCTATTTAGGATTGGTTGGTTTAATGTCTGTAGGTAATAAATCAAAATAGTTTTTAAAGCATTTAGTAAAGTAAGATGGTGATGAAAAACCAACTTTGTATGATACCTCACTTATGTTAGAGTTGCCCATTTCTATTATTTGTCTTGCTTTTTGTAAACGTATGTTACGTAAAAATTCGCTAGCGGTTTGGTTTGTGAGTGCCTTTATTTTGCGGTAAAACTGACTTCTACTTAAATTTAACTCAGATGCTAAAGACTCTACATTTAATTCGGGATCGTCTATATTATCATTTATATATACCAATACTTTTTGAATAAACTCTTTGTCTAAAGATGTAGTGTTTATATTTTTAGGTACATCATTTATCAAACTAAAATATTTATTAAAAATAAGTTGCCTGCTTGTAATTAACTGTGATACTCTTAGTTTTAAAAGTCTCATATCAAAAGGCTTTACCATATAAGCATCTGCTCCGGTCTCTATACCTTCTATACGGTCGTCAATTCTTGCTTTTGCGGTAAGCATTAATAAAGGAATATGACTTGTTCTAAGATCGTTTTTTATGCTTTTACAAAACTTATAACCATTCATTTCTGGCATAATAACATCTGTAATAATAACGTCTGGTAAAGATTCTTTTGCAATTTTTAATCCTTCGGCACCATTAACAGCAGTAAGTACTTTGTATAAGTGTTTAAATTCATTTTTAATATAATTTCTTAACTCTGTGTTGTCTTCTACAATTAATAGTGTGTGTAAATTAGGAGCACTATCTAATTCATTTTCAGTATCATTTGTGGTACTTTCTTTTTTTATTTGGTCATTTTTGTTAATAGTTGTGTTTGCAATATCTGGTACAATTTCTTCAGTAGTAAAGTGCGACTTACCTGCTGGTAGTATAATTTTAAACTTGGTGCCTTTACCAACAGTACTATTAACTTCTACTTTTCCTTTGTGTAATTGCACAAAACTTTTTACTACTTCTAAACCAATACCTGTACCGTCATAATAGGTCTTGTTTAAATTATCTACCTGATAAAAGCGCTCAAAAATACGTTTTACTTGTTCTTTTTTAAGTCCAGGCCCAGTATCTGATACTGTAATTTTTATTGCTTTAACCGGAGTTATAGGGTTTACTAAAGGCAGTATTGCTAATTTGTTTTTAGGTTCTAACTTAATTTTTATTGCGCCTCCGTTTGGTGTAACTTTCATTGCGTTAGACAAAATATTGAAAATTATTTTTTCAAGTTTGTTTTCATCTGCCCAAATAGGAATGTCATCTAAGACAGAACTTACCCATAAGTTTATATTTTTAGAGTTGGCTTCCTCTGTAAAATGACTAGCTATTTCTTTTGTAAAAGCAACTAAATTAAGTTCTCTAACCTTTATGTTTACTTTGTTTAATTCTAATTTTCTAAAATCTAAAAGTTCGTTTATTAAACGGTAAAGTCGGTCTGTGTTTTTATGTATTATATTTAGTTTTTCCTTAGTTCTTGTTGGTAAATTAAGACTAGTATCACTTAAAATATCTTTTAAAGGATTTAAAATAAGTGTTAGCGGAGTTCTAAATTCATGCGATATATTGGTAAAGAATTGAAATTTTTTCTCGTCTAAATCTTTTTCTTGTAAACGCTTATCTCTTTCATTATTAATTATTTGCTTTTCTTTAATTCTACTTTGTGTCATTTTATTAAGCATATAAATGCCCAATAAAAACAGTAGAATATAAGCTATTACTGCCCAGACGCTTTTCCACCAAGGTGGTAAAATAGTAATTTTTAACTCTAAATGATCTTCGTTCCAAACACCATCATTGTTAGATGCTTTTAGTTTAAATATATAATTACCTGGATCTAAATTTGTGTAAGTTGCGCTTCTAACTGCACCTACATAGTTCCAATTTTTTTCATATCCTTCTAAGTAATATGCATATTCATTTTTTTCTGGTCTTGTGTAGTTTATACCAGAATACTCTATAGTAAATACAGCCTGTTTACTGGTAAGACTAATACTATCTGTTTCTGATATAACTTTTTTTAATGGTGACTTGTGTTGTGTAGGAGTTACTTTTTTATTAAATAACTTAAAGTCTGTTAAGTATATAGAGGTTAAGTTTTTATTCGTCTGTATTTTTTTAGGGTCAAAGTAATCCACTCCTTTGTAATTACCAAAATACAGTTGCCCTTTATAGTCTTTAAAGGTTGCATTAATATTAAAATCGTTAGACAATAAGCCGTCATTGCTGGTGTAATTGGTAATGTTATTGTCTGTTACGTTTATTTTAGAAATTCCTGAGTTTCCAGTAACCCATATATTACCTTCTTTACATTCTATAATACCACATACATTTTCTTCGGTTAGCCCGTTAAATTTATTATACCATTTAAAGGTGTCTAATTTTGGATTGTATTTACTTAAACCAGCTCCTTTGGTACCTATCCAAATATTACCAAGAGTATCTTCGTGTAATGTTAAAATATGGTTAGCGCTAGCTTGGTTTTTATATTCTTTAGACATACGTGAAGACATAGGCGTAACTATAAAATTACCGTTGGTCATTTTTTTAACACGAAATAAACCAACTGTTGTTCCTAGCCAAATATTATCTTCCTTGTCCACTAACACTTTCCAAACATCACTAACGGTAATATCATTTTTAACAAAAATCTCTGTGTTGTGGTGGGATATTTTCTCTGTTTTAGGGTTGTAAGAGTGTAGACCTTTGTAAAAAGATCCAATCCAAATGGTTCCTTCAGAATCTTCATCTATACTTAAAATAGTATTAGAGCTTAATTTACCAGCTGTATTTTCTATATTAAAATTAATGAATTTGTTAGAGCCCTTTTTTAGCATATAAATACCATTGTCCCAACTGGTGGCCCAAATATTTTCTTTACTATCTATAAAAATAGCTTCAATATAATCGCTAGTTAGTCCGCTATATGTACTTTTATCCTTAATATTAATGTGGGTAAACTTGTTTGTTTTTGGATTTAAAATGTCTATGCCGCCACCATCCATACTAATCCAAAGTTTACCGTTTTTATCTTGCGCAATACCAGTAACAGAACCAATTTGTAGTGAATTGGGAGTGTTGTTAAGGCTTTCTATATTATTAAACTTGTCATATAACTTATCATAAACAGCAACGCCAGAGTTGTAATACCCCATCCAAATACGCTCATTTTTATCTAAAAATAAAGACCAAATAGAATTGTACAGAATACTTTTTTCATCTGTTTTACTAGATAAGTAGTTTTTTATAATGTTACCATTTGTGTTTATATGAAAAAGGCCATTGTTTTCAGAACCTAACATAATTGTATTGTCTGGTAACTGAATAATAGAGAAAATCTTAGTATTTGCAATAGGGTAGTTACGCGTGTTTAGTAAATCATCAATTTTGTACAAACCATTATTAATAGTACCAACCCAAATATTATTTTTTTTATCAACTAATAATGACTGTATGCCTTCTTTTATTGCAGAAGAGTTGTCATCTGTATTTAATAAGGACTGTTTTAGTTTGTTGGTATTTGTATCGTACTCTTGCAAACCTACATTTGTGCCAGCGTAAATTTTATTGTTATGGTCTAGTTTTAAAGCATAAATACTTATAGGTAAATATTTGTATTGATTTTCAATTTTTTCAGCTTTTAAGGTTTTTAGATTTAGTTTAAACAATCCTAAATCATAAGTACCTATAAATAAATTTCCATTACTATCACCTTCTAAACTACGTATAGATATGTTTATCTTATTTTCTTTTTCGTCGGTAGTTAAATGTACTTTTTTAAACTGATCTTTATCTCTGTCATATACATTTAATCCTTCTTCTGTTCCAAACCAAAGTCGGTTTGTTTTATCTAGGTAAGAGCAATAAACTAAACTACTACTTATAGAGGTTGTGTCGTTTAAAATATGTTTGTAGTAAGTGTAATCTATACCATCATAACGGTAAAGCCCAACACCGTTAGTGCCCATCCAAACATAACCATTATGATCTTGTATTATAGTAGATACACCAACTTTAGATATGCCTTCTTTAATACTTACAAAGTTATATTCTTTGGTAATATCTTGTGAATATGTGGTAGTACAGTAAATTAATAAAAAGACAATAAGTAGTAATTTCTTCATATGGGGCTGAACAATTTTTTACAAGTACAATTTATAAATTAAAATTTAGTTACTAAAGAATTTAAACTAATAGCTTAAATTAATGTTAAAAGGTTATATTTTTCCTATTCATATTTGCTTTAATCTATAATTAGAAATTGATTATTAAGAATATTTTTATATTTGAATTTTACAATTAATTAAGAATGAAGGCTACTACTATTAAAGATTTTTACAGAGAGATAAATGCCGAGCTTCCTGAAGCAATAGGTAAGTATATTGGACACTTTAATATTTTTAATATAGCAGATATGTTAGCTAATTTAAAGACAGATAATGTGATGCCCTACAATAGGCGAATGTATTATAAAATTAGCCTTATCAACGGAAGAAATAGAGCTGAATACGCAGATAAGGTTGTAAATATAGATAAGTATGCATTGTTGTTTGGGTCTCCTAAAGTACCTTATAAGTACGAGCCATTAGATGATAAACAAAAAGGAAAGTTTTGTGTTTTTACAGATGAATTTTTAATAAAATCTAAAAGTGGAGTGGTGTTAGATGACTTACCTATTTTTAACTCTAATGGTTATCCAATATTTCAATTAAGCAAAAAAGAGTATAAAGAATTGGCTGTGTTATTTAAAAAAATGCAAACAGAAATAGATTCGTCTTACGCTTATAAATATGACTTAATTAGGAACTATATTTTAGAAATTATTCATTTTGGACAAAAGTTGCAGCCTAACACTGCTCTGTATTCTGCGCAAACAGCATCAAAAAGAATAACATCCTTGTTTTTAGAATTGTTAGAAAGGCAATTTCCTATAGAGATTACACAGCAACAATTAAAGCTTAAGTCTGCTAAAGATTTTGCAAATAGATTAGCGATACACGTAAACCACTTAAACACAACTTTAAAAGAGAGTACAGGTAATACTACAACTTATTTTATATCTAAAAGAATAACACAAGAAGCAAAATTTTTATTAAAACAAACAAATTGGACTGTATCAGAAATTGCATACTCCTTAGGTTTTGATGAAGTAGCTCATTTTTCAAACTTCTTTAAAAAGCAAACCTCTTTTTCTCCTAATAAATTTAGAAATTAAACTAGTTATTTGAAATTTACAACTATCTCTTTGTTTTTTGTAAGTTAACGCTTTTACTGTTTTAAGACCTTTGTATTTAATAAAAATAGAATATTATGATGCAAAATAAAATAGTTTTGGTAACAGGTGGTAGCCGTGGTTTGGGTAAAAATATGGCTATAAGTTTAGCTAAAAAGGGATTAGATATTATTTTAACTTATAATAGTAGTAAAGACGGTGCCTTAGCTGTTGTTAAAGAAATAGAAACATTAGGGAGTAAAGCCGCTGTTTTACACTTAAATGTTGATGATACTAAAAATTTTGATTCGTTTTTTTTAGACTTAAAAACTGCATTAAGAGAGGTTTTTAATGTAGATAAATTAGACTTTTTAGTTAATAATGCCGGTATTGGTATTAATGAGTCTATTAAAGCAACTACTGAAGATCAGTTTGATAAAATGGTAAACATCCATTTTAAAGCACCATTTTTTCTTGCACAAAAAGTATTGCCATATTTAAATAATGAAGGCGGAATAGTAAATATATCTACAGGTTTAACTAGGTTTACTTTGCCTGGTTATGCAGCGTATGCAGCATCAAAAGGAGCCGTAGAAGTATTGTCATTATATTTAGCAAAGGAATTAGGAAAAAGTAAAATAAGAGTAAATACAGTTGCTCCAGGTGCTATTGAAACCGACTTTGGTGGCGGAGCTGTTAGAGATAATAAGAATTTAAACGATTTTATAGGTTCGCAAACAGCATTAGGTAGAGTAGGAGTTGCTAGTGATATAGGTAGTGTTGTTGCTTTTTTATGCACAGATGATGCTAAATGGATTAATGCCCAACGTATAGAGGTGTCTGGAGGACAAATGATATAAGCTGTTTTTAAATATATGTAACAAGAGTGTTTAGGAAACACACTCTTGTTACAATAGCTTAATTAATTAATTAATTAAATTTTATACAAATTCTGTTGTAATTGTACGTGTATGATACTCTTTAATATTGTTGTTTTTTATACGCTGCAGTACTAATTTAGCAGCTTCTTCACCCATTTTTTTTGCATTCTGATCTATAATTCTAAGACCAGGGTTCCATGCTATTTTAGAGTTATTACAAAAACCTGTGTAGGCAATATCTTCTGTATTTAAGCTACGGTTAATGTTCATAGCTTGCACCAAGGCAATATCATTAGCACCGTAAACTCCATCTACATTTTTAAGTTCTAATATAGCTTTAAGTTTGGTATTTAACTCATCAGTATTGGTGGCGTCTACAATGCAATTGTCTGTAGAAAAGTTATGTTTTTTAAGTGCATCTATAAAACCTTTAGCTCTTAATTTACCGTGTTGTAATTGGTGAATTAAAGTAACCATTATAGGGTTTTTACAGTTCTTATTAATTATTAAATGTTCAGTAGCATTAAATGATGCTTTGTAGTCGTCTACAATAACGCTATCACATCGTTTTAAATCACTTATTCTGTCAAACAAAACAAGTGGCGTACCTTCTCCTATAAGTGTATCTATTTGTTTGTACTTGTTACTTATAGCTGTTTCTTTAGATACGCAAATAATTACACCATCTACATACCCGCCACCTAAAATACTTAAGTATTTAGATTCTTTTTCGGCAGACTCATTGCTTATACTGGTTATTAATTTATAACCATTTTCATCTAAATGTTTTTCTATGCCAACCAATACTTTTGCGTAAAACGGATTTAGTACACTAGGTATAATTAAACCTATATTATTGGTGTATCCTTTTCTTAAACTAGCAGCAAAACTATTAGGTCTGTAGTTGCATTTACGTGCAAAAGCCTGTACTTTTTCTTTTGTGCTAATACTAATTTCAGGACTGTCAGACAGTGACTTAGATATGGTAGAAATAGATAAATCTAAGGCTTTAGAAATTTGTGATAATGTGGGTCTTGCTTGTATCATTACTCTTTTTCTTTTCTTACGTTTTGTTCCCATTTCCATGAAGAGCTAATCATCTCGTTAAGCTCTCTTGTTGGTGTCCACCCTAATTTTTTGGTTGCTAATTTGGTAGCGGCATACAATCTAGGTACATCACCTTCTCTTCTGCTTGTAATTTCATAATTAAGTTTAGAGTTAGTTACGGTTTCAAAAGTTTTTATAATATCTAGTACAGAGTATCCAATACCTGTACCTAAATTAAAATACTCAAAAGATTTTTCTTGCTCCTTATTAACAAGTCTTTTTACGGCTAATACATGTGCTTTTGCAAGGTCTACAACGTGTATATAATCTCTAATAGGTGTACCATCTTTAGTTGGGTAATCATTACCATAAACCATTAGTTTTTCTCTAATTCCTGCTGCAGTTTGCGTAACATAAGGCATTAGGTTATTTGGTATACCTGTTGGTAATTCTCCTATTAAGCCAGACTCGTGTGCACCTATAGGGTTAAAGTAGCGTAGAGATATTGCAGTAAAATTAGGGTCAGAATTTGTTAAATCTTCTAGTATTTCTTCAGCTACTTTTTTAGTATTGCCATAAGGGGAAAAAGGGCGCTTAGTTTTGTTTTTTTCTGTAATAGGTAATGTCTTTGGTAAGCCATATACTGTTGCCGAAGAGGAAAATATAAAATTATTAATATTGTTTTTAGTTTGTGAACTAAGTGAATTTATTAACGAGTAAAAATTATTCTGATAATATTTTAAAGGCTCCTTTACAGATTCTCCTACTGCTTTGTGTGCTGCAAAATGTATAACTGCTAATGCATCTTTATGAGCTTTAAAAACTTTATTTGTTTCTGCTTCATCTTTTAAATCTACTTTTACAAAAATTGGTGTTTTACCTGTAATTTGTGAAATTCTGTCAATTGTTTTCTCTGTAGAATTAGATAAATCATCAAAAATTACAACTTCAAAATTACTTTCTAGTAGCTCAATAACTGTGTGAGATCCTATATAACCACAGCCTCCAGTTACTATTATTTTGTTTTTCATCTTTTTTTGAATTTAGTTGTATTTAGTTTGAAGTAGCTATATTAAGAATTTTTTTTCAATTAACCATACTAGTACCTACTAGTTTGTTTTTTTGAGTTTTTATTTTATATTTGCCTTATGGGTATAGTTTCTATAAAAGGTAATTCTGGAATACCAAAGTACAAGCAAATTATAGTTTCTATAGAAGAAGCAATACGTGGCGGTGTGCTAAAAAAAGGAGGTAAATTACCGTCTATAAATAGTATAAGAGATAAACATAAACTGTCTAGAGATACTGTTTTAATGGCTTTTAATGAGTTAAAAACTCGTGGTATAGTACAGTCTGTTGCAGGTAAAGGGTATTACTTAATTAGTGAAGATGTTACTGTATCTCAAAAGGTTTTTTTGCTATTTGATGAGCTAAACTCTTTTAAAGAAGATTTATATAATTCTTTTTTAGAAACCCTAGGAGATAATGTGCAAGTAGATATCTTTTTTCATCACTTTAATCCAGATATTTTTAGCAAATTAATTTATGACAACATAGGAGCGTATTCTTATTATGTTCTTATGCCTGCTAACCTTAAAAATATAGGTCATATTGTAGAAAAGTTGCCAAAGGATAAGGTGTATATTTTAGACCAAACTAATAAAGAGTTAGCTTCATACCCATCTATTTATCAAAATTTTAAAAAGAATGTATTTAGTGGGTTGCAAGAAAGTGCTTCGTTAATTTCTAAATATCAGAAAATGATATTGTTGTTTTCTGAAGACAAGCAACCACAAGGAATATTAGAAGGTTTTAATGCATTTTGTGATACAAAAACAATAGCACAAGAACAACTTAGTAGTTTGCAAAACAGAACGCCAGCCAAAGGAGAATTGTATTTTATTTTAGATGATAGAAGCCTAATTTTTTTACTAAAAAAGATACAGCAGCAACAGCTTGTTTTAGGTATGGATATAGGTATTATTTGTTATAACGACAGCCTTTTAAAGGAGGTTGTAGAAGGTGGTATTACTACAATATCTACCAATTTTAATACAATGGGAGCACGCTTGGCACAAATGATTTTGTCTAATGAAAATATACAAATAGAGAACCCAAATAGTTTAATAGTCAGAAACTCATTATAAGATGAATAAGAAGTTAATAAAAGAGGTTAAAAATAGTTTTAAACAGACATTTAAAACTAAACCACTTATGGTTTTTTCTCCAGGTAGAATTAATTTAATTGGTGAACATACAGATTATAATGATGGTTTTGTTTTTCCTGCAGCTATAAATAAGGGTATTGCTTTAGCCATACAAAAAAGTAAAAATAAAGTATCTACAGTTTATGCTTTAAATAAAGAAGAGACATATCAATTTAGTTTAGATACTGTTTCTCCGTTAGAGAACGGAGGATGGCGTAACTATATTTTGGGTGTTGTTGCAGAAATAAAAAAGCGAGGCATAGAACTAGGTAATTTTAATATTGTTTTTGCAGGTAATATTCCTGGTGGTGCAGGTATGTCTTCTTCCGCAGCATTAGAAAACAGTGTTGTTTATGGACTTAATAAACTGTTTAAGTTAGGTATTTCTAAAAAGGAGATGATTCTAATTTCACAACAGGCAGAGCACAATTACGCTGGTGTTAAATGCGGAATAATGGACCAATACGCTAGTATGTTTGGTGTTAAAAAAAGTGCATTATTGTTAGACTGTAGAACTATAAAATCTAAATTATATAAAATTAATTTTGGAGATTATAAGCTGCTTTTAATTAATACAAATGTAAAGCATGACCTATCTGAAAGTGCTTACAATGACAGGAGAGAGGTTTGTGAAAAAGTATCGGCTAAGCTTAACATAAAAGCTTTGAGAGATGCTACAATATCAGATTTAGATACAATTAAGTCAGATATTACAGATGAAGATTACCAAAAGGCATTGTATATAATTGAAGAAAATTTACGTGTTAAAGAGTTTTCTAAAGCTATAAAGGCAGATGATATAAAGCAACTAGGAGAATTGTTGTACAAGTCTCATAATGGGTTAAGCACGCAATTTAAAGTAAGTTGTAAAGAACTAGATTTTTTAGTTGACCACACAAAAAATAACCCAAATATTTTAGGAGCTAGGATGATGGGTGGCGGCTTTGGTGGCTGTACAATTAATTTAATTTTAAAGTCTGAAGTTAAATCGTTTAAAAAAGAAATCTCAAGTCTTTTTAAAAGAGAGTTTGGTAAAGATTGCTCTATTTACAACGTAAAATTATCAGACGGAACACAAAAAATAAAATAACACAATCACAATTCTATTATATAATGAATACAGATTTACAAGATTTTTCACATAAACGTTTTAATATATTAACTGGTGAGTGGGTTTTAGTTTCTCCGCACAGGGCAAAAAGACCTTGGCAAGGGCAAAACGAAGCTGTTTCTAATGAAGTTAGGCCAGCGCACGATCCTAATTGTTATTTATGTGCAGGAAACACTAGAATTAACGGCGAAATAAATCCAGATTATAAAGACGTTTTTGTTTTTACAAACGATTTTGCTGCTTTACAAACAGACTCAAAAACATTCTCTGTTAATGATGGTTTGTTTAAGGCAGAGAGTGAGCAAGGTATTTGTAAAGTAATTTGCTTTAGTCCAGACCACTCTAAAAGTTTGGCAGATATGGCTGTAGAAGACATTAATAAAGTTGTTACAACTTGGCAAAAAGAATATGTAGAGTTGGGTAGTAATGACACCATTAATTATGTTCAAATTTTTGAAAACAAAGGAGCTGTTATGGGGTGTAGTAATCCGCATCCGCACGGACAAATTTGGTCACAATCTACTTTACCTAACGAAATTATAAAAAAAGAGAAGGAGCAAAAAGAGTACTACGCTAAAAATAAAAGAAGCCTTTTAGGAGATTATTTAAAGCAAGAAATAGAAGCAAACGAGCGTATTATTTATAGTAATGATGACTTTGTTGTGCTTACTCCTTTTTGGGCAGTTTGGCCTTTTGAGGCTATGATTGTACCTAAAAAACAAACTCAGGATATTAGTAAATTATCAGATAAAGAGGCTACAGCGTTTGCAGATGCAATTTCTGCAATTACTAAGGCGTATGATAAGTTGTTTAATACTTCTTTTCCTTATTCTAGTGGTATACACCAAGCGCCAACAAATGGTAAAGATAATAGTCATTGGCATTGGCATATGAGTTTTTACCCACCATTGTTACGTAGTGCAACAGTTAAAAAGTTTATGGTTGGTTATGAGATGTTTGGTTCTCCACAAAGAGACATAACAGCAGAACAAGCAGCAACAAGATTAAGAGATTTAATTTAAAACAATATAAAACCTGTTTAGCAAGTAAACTATAGTGCCATGAGAAATAATATAAACCACAGTGTTTGTCAATGGTGTTTTAACGACACTCCTTTAGAAGATTTTTTAATTATAATTAAAGATCTAGGGGTTACTGCTATAGATTTAATAGGACCTAAAGATTGGCCTTTACTTGCTAAGCACGGTGTACATTGTGCTATGTGTAATGGTGCAGAAATTAGTTTGGAACAAGGTTGGAACAATCCAAAGTATCACCATCAACTTATAAAAAACTATACAGAATTAATACCACAGGTAGCAGTGGCAGGCTACACAAATTTAATTTGTTTTAGTGGTAATAATGATGGTTTAGATAAGGAAATCGGTTTGCAAAATTGTATAGATGGCTTGTCTAAAATACTGCCTTTAGCAGAAAAGCATAATGTGGTTTTACAAATGGAATTGTTTAACCAAGTAGATCATCCAGATTATATGTGCGACTCGTCTGAATGGGGAGTAAATTTGTGCAAAAAGTTAGATTCTACTAGTTTTAAACTTCTTTTTGATATTTATCATATGCAAATACAAGAAGGGGATATTATAAGAACAATTAAAGAAAATCATAAGTATTTTGGTCATTACCATACCGCAGGTGTTCCTGGTCGTAATGAAATAGACCATACCCAAGAGATAAATTATTCTGCAGTTATGAAAACCATTGTAGACACTGGTTTTAAAGGGTATGTAGCACAAGAGTTTATGCCTTTATCAAAAAATAAAATACAATCCTTAAGAGAATCTTTCTTAATATGTGATGTATAATTTTTATCTTGTGGGCTGCCGTATTTTCAACAAAGAAAAGACGTTCTAAATTTTATATGGGTAAAAAAGTAAACATATTAATAGCATTATTTTTGTGTGTTTTTTGCGTTTCTAATGCGCAAGAAAAAACACTTAATTATTCTCAAAAATTAACAATTTCAGAAGGCTTAGCTCATAATGGAGTAACTTCTGTTTTAGAGGATTCTAGAGGTTTTTTATGGCTTGGTACTTATGAGGGGTTAAATAAATACAATGGGTACGAGTTTAAGGTTTACAAAAATACGCTAGATCAAAATATATTAACTAGCAACCGTGTACGTACTATTAATGAGGATTTAAAGGGTAATATTTGGATTGGTACAGACCAAGGTGTTTCTATTTACAATTATGATAAAGAAGCTTTTAATAAATTATACTCCAATAAAGAATTAGGCAAAGGTAACAACGGGCCAGTAGTTCGTAAAATTCTAATAAACAAAAAGCATAAGTTAGTCTTTTGTGCCACAGAGGGCAACGGAATTTTAATTTTTAAGGATGATTACACTTTTTTAAATCAGTTTTTTTTACCAGGAAGCTCAGACAATAAAGAAATTACTTTTTTTGATGCGGTAGCTCTAGATGAGGATAACTACCTTTTTGCTACCTCTGGCGGTTTAGTGCTTTATAATATAGAAAAAGCAAAGTTTAAAAAGGTTTTAAGTAAACACATTAATTCTAGTCCAGCTATTTTAAAGCTGAATAAAAAGACAATAATTGCAGCGTGTTCTAACGGAGTCTCTATTGTTGAATTTCAAAAAGAAAATAATACAATCTCTTTAAAATTTGTAGAGAAAAAGTTAAACGAAAATCAGTTTAACAGTATTTCTAAAGATGAACTTGGTAATTTATGGTTGGGTACATTTACAAACGGTATAATTCGTATAGATAATACCTTAGACTTTATAAAAAAGAAAGAAGCTAAGACATCATCATTTTATTTTGAAAAAGGTTTAATGCGTGTTAGTGCCATTGCAGCAGCAACTAGTACGGGTTGTTGGGTGGCTACTTTTAATGAAGGTATTTATAAGTTTGATGTTGATGAAAATCCTTTTAAAAATTACAATACAGACTTAAATTATAAATACGGTTTATTTTCTAATAATATTTCTTCTATTTCTCCTTTAGATGAAGACAGGGTTTATGTTACAGCTAGTAGAGGAGGTGTGGGCTTGTTTAACACAAAAACTAATAGGTTTGAGCCTTTACCCTTTAATTTACCTAAAGAGTATGAGCGTAAAGTAGCCGGTTTTTTTGTAGACTCCAGAAAAAATTTATGGATACAAATTACTAATAGAGGTCTTTTTAGAATAAAAAAAGGAGAAACAAAACTATCTAAGATTTTAATTAATAGTGATTTGGATAATGATTTTATTAGACCCAGAAGAATAGCAGAAGATAAGGATGGCAACATTTGGATGGCTTTTGTAGATGAAGTTTTTAAAATAAAAACAAATCAAGATGGTGATATTCTAAAGGTAGAGTATCTTTTTAATAATCCATTCTTTAAAAAAAATAAACCAACATTGTCAAGGGTAGTATATGTAGATCCGTTATATAACTATGTTTGGTTGGGTACAGATTTAGATGGCTTGTACAGGATAAATAACTCTGGAAAAGACTTAAATGAGGCAGAAGTAAAACACTTTTCAAACAATAAAAATGATAGCCTATCTCTTCCTAACAATTTTGTTACATCTTTAATAAGATTGCCAAATGATGAGCTTTGGTTGGGTACAGAAGGTGGTGGTATTAGTCACGTTTTAGAAAGTAGTACTTTGCAACCTAAGTTTATACCTTACACAGAAAAACAAGGCTTGTCTAATAACGTAGTTAAAGGTCTTCAGTCAGATAAAGATAATAACCTGTGGATTTCTACAAACATAGGATTAAGTAAGTTTAATGTTAAAGACAAGAGCTTTAGAAACTTTAATAAGTCTGATGGATTGCCTTTTGAAGATTTTTGGTATGCTAGTGCAAAATTAAACAATGGTAAATTTTTATTTTCTGGTTTAGATGGTTTTTGTTTTTTTGATCCTAGTAAAATATCAAGCAAAGAAAACTTACCTAAATTACAGTTTGATGATTTTAAAATATTTAATAAAAACATTTTTCCGGGTGATACAGTAAATAATAGGGTATTGTTAGATAAGCGTATTGGAGATATTAATACATTAAAATTAAAACACAATGAAAATGTTTTTTCTTTAGAGGCTGCCAGTTTACATTTCTCTAATACTCAAAATCATAGTATAAAATACAGGTTGTTACCTATAAATAAACAATGGATAGAAGTACCGTCTAACCAAAAAACAATTTACTATAATGGTTTGCAACCAGGGGAATATGAGTTAAGCGTAATGGCGTCTAACTCTTTAAATGAATGGACAGCTCCTAAAAAACTAAAAATAGAGATTTTACCTCCTTTTTGGAAAACAACTTGGGCTTACCTACTATATGTAATGCTTGCCGTATGTTTTATTTATGTTGTAGTGCGTATTATTTTAAAAATACAGTCTTTAAACCACAAGGTAGAAATAGAAAAAATAGAAAAGAGAAATGTTAACGAGGTTAATGAGGCTAAACTTCGGTTTTTTGCAAATATATCTCATGAAATAAAAACACCACTTACACTTATTTCTAGACCATTAGATATATTATCAGAGCGTTTTAAAAATAATGAAGATGCTAGTGAAAAACTGAATCTTGTTATGAGGCAGTCTAAAAAAATACAACAATTAATAGAGCAGGTATTAGATTTTAGAAGAGCAGATGCCAACCTCTTAAAAATGAATTACTCTAGATTTAGTTTTGATGGTTTTGTAAAAGACCTAATTATAGATTTTAATTTTTTAGCAGAAAACGATTCTAAAAAGCTTGTTGTAGAAAAAGAAGACTGTAGTATAACAGTAGCTGCAGATAAAGATAAACTAGAAAAAGTATTTAATAATTTATTAAATAATGCTTTTAAATATACAAGCTCTGATGATGTTATAACAATATCATACAAAAGTGTAGATAAAGATTTAATTGTTACTGTAAAGGATACTGGTAGAGGTATAGATAGTGTAGATCTTGAACATATTTTTGAGCGTTTTTATCAATCTCAAAAAGAAGACAATGCTCATATTAGCGGGTCTGGTATAGGTTTAGCTTTTTCTAAGCGTTTGGTAGAAATGCACTATGGTTTTATAAAGGCAGATAGTGAAGTTGGTAAAGGAACAGAGATTACGGTAAGGCTACCAATTGTAAAAAATAATTTACCAACAGATAAAGAGGTTCCAGATGATTTAGACCTTCCTAAGGAAAAAGAAGTAACTGTAAATAATAAGTTAATACAAGAAAACTCGCCAGCAAAAATTATTGCTACAGGAGATTTTTCTGATTCTTTAATTTTTTATGCAGAAGATAATTTAGAAATGAGAAATTTTGTATCTAAATTATTGTCTAAGTTTTTTAAAGTAAAAACCTTTAGAAACGGAAAAGAGTGTTTAGAGGCAATGGAAGATGAGTGGCCAGACATTGTAATTAGTGATGTGCAAATGCCAGAAATGAATGGTTTGGATCTGTGTTTACGTATAAAATCAGATTTAAAAACAAGTCATATTCCTGTAATTTTACTAACTGCTTTAAGTAATATAGAAGATCATTTACAAGGTATTAGAGATGGTGCAGATGCCTACATTAAAAAACCATTTAATGTACAGCGTTTAATTACAAATACAGAGGCTTTGCTATCTACACGTAAACAGCTTAGAGAGCGTTACCAAATTGGCATACCTTTAACTAAAGAGAACAATAAAAATAATAGAAACGATAATGCTTTTTTAGAAAAACTCTATAGTTTAATTGAAGAAAACTTAGACAATCAAGAGTTTGATTTAAATAGCCTTGCTAAAGAGCTGTATTTAAACAGAACGCATTTTTATCAAAAAGTAAAAGTACTTACCAACCAAACACCGTTTGAGCTTTTAAAAATATATCGTCTAAAAAAAGCAGCAGAACTACTTAGTCAAAAAGGATTAGCTGTAAACGAGGTGTATATTATGACAGGATTTAAAAGTAGAACGCATTTTGCTAAAATCTTTAAAGAGAGGTATAATATTTCTCCTGGGAAGTATGCAGCAGAAATTAATAAGAAATATTCATCTGAATAAAAAAATAAGGTTTTTAAGGGTTTTTTACTGAAAACTACATCATATGTATGTGTAAGTACATTAAAAAGTAAAAACTGAGCTTTATTTACAGTGTAAGTCATATGTTAGGAGACTTATAAATTAGTTTTTATTTTGAGTTAATATTAAAAATGAAAAGGTGTTTTGCACCTTTTTGTTTTTTTTAGAGTAAACTGTTATTAACTCAATTTTGTAAATAACCACTTTAGACCAATTAAAATGAAAAAAGTAAAGCTGTTTTTAATATATGTATTGTTTGCAGGTATTTTTATGATGCAGGCTCAATTAGAAAAAACAAATTTTAAAAATAAAGGTATCGTTAGTTTAGAAACCGGATATACTATTACTAAGGTACGTACTGCTATAAATAAAAATAAAAGCTATGTAGTAGCTACTACTTTTGAAGGTGCTGTTTTAGGTGTTGCTTATGATGGTAAAGTGCTTTGGAAAAATAAATTATCTGGTTTTATGAACCATGATATATGGAGTAAAGATATAAATGGTGATGGCGTAGATGAAATAGTAACAGCTAATGCAGATGGCACTATTTATTGTTTAAATAGCAAAGGTAAATTACTTTGGAAGTTTAAAAAGAATTCTGCTCCAATGTATGCTGTATGTGTTATTAAAAAAGAGGGTAAAGCATATGTTGTTGCTGGTGGTTTTGATAAAAGTATTTATTACATATCATCAACCGGAGAAATGGTTAAAGAGATAAAATCATCAACCTATTCTATAGAAAAGCCTTGGGCAAAGTTTAAAAAAGACTTGCCAGAAAGTAATGTGTCTACAGCTAATTTTTTAAGGCCAATACCTCAAAAAAATGGTGATGATGTTTTAGCTGTTTTAGGTACTAATAATCATATGAATGTACCAGGAACAATGTATTTATTTAATGCGTTGGAAAACCTGCCTTTTAGAAAAGACAAAATAGCCATAAAAGGTAAAAGAGTACGTGTTATAGGTTCTTTTACAGTAGAAGATTACGCTACTAAAGGAGAGCAAATGGTTATATTAGGTACCTCTGCACATTCTAATGATAGTGCTATTTTATTATACAATCCGCAAACGGGTAAAGTAACATATCATAAAAATACTAAAATACCTTTTGGGTATGATGTTACACATACTGTAACTATTAAAGAAAACAATAAGACGCTCTTTTTAACACGTGTTAGAAATCAAATTAGGTTATTAGACCTTAATTTAAATGAAAAAAAGGTAGAGCGTATTATAGGTAAATATGCGTATAATGACCTGTGGAAAGATCCCAAAACTGGTTATGTTATTTTAGCTAGTGCCCAGAGTGGAGGTAGTAGTATTCATATTATAAATACAAAAAGTAAGTCTTGGAAAAAAGACTTTGAAAAGTTAACACCTCCAGGAAAAATAGAATCAATAATAGCAAATACAAAGGCAACAAGAGCAGATTTACAAAAATACACGCCAGTAAAAACAAAAAGAAAACAATTACCAGTGTATTTAATGACAGAGAAGGTACCTTCTACATTGGAGCCTCTTAAAACTGAAATAGAGAAAAAATACCCAACTCCTGTGTTTTTAAATTCTAAACATTTACCAGAGGTAGAAAATTGGGATAGATCTAGTTTAACAAATGAAAAATTTAGAAAAAAACGAGATCGTAGAAAAAAGTATGTTTTAAGTCAACAACAAGCAGTAGACTTAATTACTAAAGAGTATAACAATGCTCCGGGTTTGGCATATTGGGCTGGTCATGGCAACGATCCGTATATGTTTAGTTTAGCTACCACTAAAAAAGTTTTAGATGCTGCTAATGGTAAAAAAACGGTTCTTATTTACCCAGAGATGGAAGACCACTCTGAGGATCTTAATTTTATGGTTAACAATTTATTGTATCCGCTGGCAACCTACGCTAAAGATAAAAATGCTAATATATTTTTACGTTCTAAAAACGTATTTTGGTTGGGGTCTAATTACTTAGATGCTTGGTCTGGCTTAATGTCTGGTACTTATGCAGATGTTTTTGTACCTGCTATGGAAGAAACTACAGATAAAACTATGGAACTTAGTTTAGCTGGTAGAACTGGTATGTGGGCAAGTGGTGCTGTAAACTCTTGGGGTACACGTGCTGTACCAGACAATACTGCTTTTGATAGGTCTAGGCAGTATGGTTCTCAGCAATTACCAAATCATTTTTTAAGAATGCTAATTTTTCACACAGCAAACGGTGCGCAATACATAAATAACTTTGCAGTAGACCAAGAGTATGTAAGTGTGTACTGGGAGTTAATAGCTAAAGGGGTTTTATTTGTTCCTAAAAGAGAAGAAATAGTAAGTTTTTCTCCTGTGCATTTAAGTATGAAATCTCCTGACGAGCATTTTTTAGATGATGGTTCTAATGTAAAATGGACTATAAAATACAATGAAGAATTTGAAAAAAACAACCCTTTTGTTTTTAGTAGAATGAATGGTTCTTGGCCTGGTGCTCCCGTAACAGAATGGGATTTTTCTAACTATGCAGCAGGTGTAAATGAGCGTAGGTTAAACTTTTTAGCGCCTTATAATAATGGTCTAGTTTTAATTACACCACCACAACAAGGTGTTTTTGCTGCTAAAAATGTAGATAGAGGTTCATTAGAATCTTATTTACACCCTTTGTATAAAAATATAACTAAAGAGTATATAACAGATGGTAAGTCTTACTTTTCTAAAGATGGCAAGCAAGTATACTCAGCAGATACATACTATAAAACAGTAGAAAAATCTATAAAAGAAAGCGCTAAGCTTTTACCTATTACTGTAACAGGAGATGTTGCATGGGTAGTTGCACAAATTGCACCAAAAACACTTAGGATAACACTTATAGATAGTGGGTATTTAAACCCAAGTAATAAGCAAGCTACAGTAAAATTTAATACAGTTACTCCAGTAAAAATAACAGACGTTTTAAACAAAGAAACTTTTAAGGTTAAAGCTGTAAATGCCTCAACAACAATTAATATTCCTTTAGGTTTATTTCGTTTTATAGATGTAGAGCTTACTAAAGAGTTAAAATAAGATTTGCTTAAGATAATATTGTGTTTATTATTTAGAGCTACATTTTATTTATTTACAAGTACAACAAAAGTTAGTCTCATAATTAAGTTTACGTTAAGCTAAACCTTAAAAAATTTAATTATGAGAATTGTAAAATTCATGTTACTACTATGTGCTTTGTGTTTTATAACTACAGCAGTTGCGCAGGATAAAGAAGCTAAAACTAAAAAGAAATTTGGTTGGATAGATACCAATAAGGATAATGCAATAGATTTAGCAGAAATGATTGCATTTTACAAAGACAAGACAAATAAAAAAGGGAATAAAATTGATGCCGAATTACTGTTTTTGGGCTTAGACGCAGACGCAAATAATAGCATTACCCTAAAAGAGCTTGGTCAAAAAGTAAACTGGAAAGCAGCAAAGGAAAAAAGAAAAGCTAATAATAAGTAGTCGTAATATCTTCAGTAAAAAATAGTAATATCAATTTATATCCTTATCAAATGAAGCGTGTATTAAAAAGGGTGACTTTTATAGCTTTTAGTGTTTTACTATTTGTTAGTTGCAACTCAAAAAAGAACAATAAAATAACAGATAATAAAGTAACAAATGTAGTTGCTAACCCAGCATCACCAAATATAATTTTGTTTGTAGCAGATGATCATGGTATAGATGCTTTAGGTACTTACGGTAATACTGTTATAAAAACGCCAAATTTAGATAAACTAGCTACAGAAGGTACAAAGTACACAAATGCATATTGTACAAGTGCTAGTTGTGCAGCAAGTAGATCTGTGATATTAACAGGTAAGTTTGGACACGCAACGGGCTCTTATGGGCACGTACATGATTACCATCATTTTAGTACGTATGATTCTATTACATCGTTACCTGTTTTGTTAAATAAAGCAGGCTACACTACAGCTCGTATTGGCAAGTACCACGTTGCACCAGAAAAAGTATATCATTTTAATACGGTTTTAGAGGCTAACCCTAGAAATACTGTAGAAATGGCAGATAAATGTGCAAGCGTGTTAAAATCTGATAAACCATTTTTTCTGTATTTCTGTACAGATGATCCACACCGTGGACAACCTTTTACTCCAGAAGAATGGGATGTTCCTAACAGTTTTGGAAACAAAAAAGAAGGGTATAAAGATGTAGAAACTGTAACCTATAATCCAAATGATGTTTTGGTGCCATCTTTTTTGCCAGATACAAAACAGACAAGAGAAGAAATTGCGCAATACTACCAAAGTATTTCTAGAATAGATCAGGGTTTTGGTAAGCTTATGGCTATGTTAAAAGCAGAAGGTAAAGAAAAAAATACAATTGTTATTTATATTTCAGATAACGGTATGGCGTTTCCAGGAGCAAAAACATCAGTACATGAACCAGGAATAAAATTGCCTTGTATTATAAAAGACCCAACTGTTAAAAAAACAAATGTTACAAGTAGTGCAATGGTTTCATGGGTAGACTTAACGCCAACTATTTTAGATATGGCTAAGGTAAACAACAATAAAAACAAATTTCACGGTTCTTCTTTTAAATCTACAATTGGTAAAAAGGAAGCAAAAGATTTTAATGAGATTTATGCTTCTCATACATTTCATGAAATTACAATGTACTACCCAATGCGTGTGGTTAGGAGTAACAATTATAAACTTATTTGGAACATAGCTTACCGTTTAGAGTATCCTTTTGCATCAGATCTTTGGGCATCTTCTACGTGGCAAAGTGTGTACAGAACGCACCAAGAGTACTTTGGGCCTAAAAAAGTACAAGACTTTTTGTTTAGACCGGAGTTTGAGCTTTATGATTTAGATAAAGACCCTAATGAGTTAAACAATTTAGCAGGTAAAGAAGCTTATAAAAACACATTAGAAAACTTAAAAAGTAAGCTTAAAAGTTTTCAGACAAAAACATCAGATCCTTGGAAAATTATGTGGAACCATGATGCATCCTTACAAGGAACTGGTGTAAACTTATAATTAAATTGTAGATGAATAAAATATCAAAATTACTACTTGTATTTCTTTTAGCTTTTAGCAACATTTATGCTGTAGAGACTATACATATTAAGTACTCTAACCAAGATATGACTTACACTTTAAGGCAGGCTATAGAGAATGCAAAAGAAAAAGACATTGAGTTGATTTTTGAAAAAGGGGATTATACTTTTTTAACAGATTATGCCGTAGGTAAATACCTTTATGTAACCAATCACGGAAACGGATTTAAAAAAATAATTTTCAATTTTGAAGGCTTTAATTCTGTTGTTATAAACGGCAACAATTCTAAATTTGTATTTCGTGGTCAAACAGCTCCTTTTGTTTTTGAAGGATGCAAAAAAATAGAAGTTAAAAATGTAACATTAGATTGGGACATTCCTTTTAGTTTTCAGGGTGATGTTGTTGCCGTTAATAAAGAGGAACATTGGTACGAGCTTAAGCCATATACTAAAGGTTTTTCTTGGAAACTGGTTAAAGGAAGAATTGAGTTTCCTGGTATTAATAATTTTAATTTCTCATCATTAGGAAGTTCTTTGCCTCACAATAAAAAAACAAAAGCTGTAGCTTACGGAGCTTGGGATTCATCATTAAAATCTAATTTTGTTGAAGAGAAAGCAGACGGAGTGCTTCGTTTTTATCAATATAATTTAAAGAAATTTCCAAGAGTAGGTAGTGTTCTTCAATCTAAAGGGGATAAAAAAAACAACCGTTATGCACCTGCATTTTTAGCTCGTAATTCTAAAGATATTGTTTTTGATAATGTTGTAATTCATCACGCTTTAGGAATGGGTTTTTTGTTTGAGAGATCAGAAAATATCAAAATAATAAACAGTGGTATTTATATAGAAGAAGACTCTGACCGTGTTATGTCTATTGTTGCAGATGCTACTCATTTTGCAAATTGTAAAGGAGATATACTTATTGAAAATTGCCGTTTTGAAGGTATGTATGATGATGGTACAAATGTACACGGAACGTATGTAGAGGTAAATAAAATATTAGATACAAAAACAGTACGTGTAGCATTAAAACACAACCAGCAATACGGATTTAAATTTGCAGGATTAGGAGATGAGATATGGTTTATAAAAGCACCAAGTCCTGCTAGAAAAGAAATAAATACAGTTACTGCAGTTAAGGTAATTAACAACCATTACACAGACCTTACTTTTAAAAATGATATAGCTACAGATCTTAAAATTGGCGATATTTTAGAAAACAAGACCTGGAATCCTAGTTTTACAATGCGTGGTAATACTATACAAGACCATAGAGCAAGAAATATAATTATTAAAACTCCTAAAAAAATAGTAATAGAAAATAACAATTTATCATCTATGATGTCTTCTATTATGCTACGTGGAGAAACTTTTTATTGGTTTGAGTCTGGTAATGTAGAGGACGTAATTATTAGAAATAATCACTTTGTAGACTGTGCTTATGCAGGATCTGAACACGCAATTTTAAAAGTTTCACCAAGATTAGGAAAAACATTTAGTGCCACTAATTTATATGATAGAAACATTGTTTTTGAAAACAATACTATAGAGACGTTTGGTAATCGTATTATTTGGGCAGACCGTGTAGATGGTTTAAAAATATCTAAAAATACCATAAAGCAAACAACTACTTTTAAACCACAATTTCCTAATGCTTATTTGTTTGATCTGATAAACTGTAACAATGTAGAAATTGATAATAATACAT
Source organism: Cellulophaga sp. RHA19 (assembly GCF_002813425.1). Lineage (NCBI taxonomy): Bacteria > Pseudomonadati > Bacteroidota > Flavobacteriia > Flavobacteriales > Flavobacteriaceae > Cellulophaga > Cellulophaga sp. RHA19. The sequence continues at coordinate 3,631,920 of NZ_PHUL01000001.1, read as the reverse complement.
ACAATGGTACTGTAACTAATGGGATACAGGCAGATAAAACATCACAAAAAACATTAAAAGTAAAGAAAAATAAAGGCTTTAAATATGAAAAATAGAAATAGCATATTAATAGTGTTTTTTTGCTTGTTTTCTTTTTTACTACAAGCGCAAAGCTTAGAAGAGGTTGCAAAAACTAAAATAGCAACCCTTAAAAAGTTGCGTAATAAAGCAAAAAAGAAAGGTATAGATGTTTTAAAAGAAGATACTACCATAAGAACAGCAGAAATATTTTTAAAATATGCCAATTGGGATGAGCAACATATAAAGGCAAATGAAAAAGCATTTTCACTAGTTAAAATTTACGCAGACAAAGCCGAAGAAATGGCAGAAGATTTACCAAATTTTGAGCGTAATGATGTTATTAAAATGCTAGACGAATCTATAAGTTATATAAAGTTACTTTTAGATAAAAAAGTGTTTAGGACTGCTAGCCCAAAAGTAGATTGGTCTAATGTAAAAGTGGGTAAAGATGAATTGCTTTTTAATAATAAACCTATTTTTTTAGCGGACTATACTTGGAAACCAAATACAGCAGAACTAAATGAATACCACGGAAACCAAGACGGTTTTTTTATAACTCCGTCTTATGTAACTAAAGAAGATGGTACAATAAGCTTACCAAAAATGAAAGAGTTGGCTGCTAAACCAACTGGTAGTTTAGGTTTTATATTTTTAAATCATAAAACCACACCTAATTGGGCTAAAACAAAATACGGAGAAGATTTTGTAATGCGTACCAATACATATACGGCATATGATATAGATAACCCAGGGGCTAAAGAAATACAGCAAAAATTATTAAGTGGTATTGTCCCAATTACAGCAGGTAAAAACTACTCTGGTTTAGGGTATATGTTGTGTAATGAACCTCATTTTTTTACCCAAAAAACAGGAGATAAACTAGCTTGGGCTTCGGGACCAGTTTCTTCTTATACAATAGATAAGTTTAGAGTATGGTTGCAAAAAAAACATATTTCTATTGAAAAATTAAACAACTTATGGCAAACTAATTTTAAAGATTTTAATGCTGTTACCATAAAAATACCAATAGATACTAGTTTACGTGGAACACCTATGTGGTATGATTGGTCTTTGTTTAATATGCATAGGGTTACAGAATGGTATACTTTTTTAAAAGAAGAAATTTTAAAGTATGATGTAGCAGCAAAAGTCCATTTAAAAATTATGCCCAATTTATGGACAGATAATAAAAGAGTTCATGGTATAGACTTAGAAGCGTTAACAGATTTAAGCGGAATTATTGGTAACGATTCTGGAGCGGAAAATAATTATATGTGGGGACCAAAAGAAGAATGGGAAGACCATTATGCGCTTAACTGGAGAGAGCTTTGTATGGGGTTTGATTTTATGAAATCTGTGAGTCCGTCTAAACTAAATTTTAATTCAGAATTACATTATTTGTCTACTACAAAGTCAAGAAACTTATACCAGGATCCTAAATATGCTAGAGCTACTTTTTGGTTAGCGCATACCTATGGGATGACGGCTAGTCAAATATGGTATTGGCCTAGAGAAGCAAATGGTGCCATATCAAAAAAAGCAACAAATGACAAAGGCTACGCGGGTAGCAATAATCAACAACCAAGAATAACAAATGAGGTTGCAACTACTTTAATAGATTTAAATGCGTACTCAGATTATATTATGGGCATGCAACGCCAAAGAAAGCCGTTGCGTATTTTTTATTCTAAATCTTCAGCAATAAATAAAGAGCATCATATGGATGATGTTTTTGAGCTTTACGAGTCGCTTCATTTTAATGGTACGCCACTTGGCTTTGCAACAAAAGACATTCTTAAAAAACAAAATGCAGCTAACTGGGATGCAATTTTGGTAAGTAAAACACAATTTATCACTCTAGAAGAGCAAAAAGCATTACAAAACTATTTAGATAATGGTGGTGTTATAATTACAGATAAAGTTAGTTTAAACAAAGATGAGTATGGTAACGCTATTCCTAAATTAAAAAAGAGTAACGGTACTTTAATACTTTGCAATTCTTTAAATGATATTAACTCCTCTGCAATGAATTTTTTAAACAATAAAGATTTGTTGCCAAAAGTATTGGTTACAGAAACTAATAAATTGGGAGTTAAAGGTTGTGTTTGGAAAGTAATAAAGAACAAAAAAGGAGTATATATCCTATCTGTGGTAAACCTAGGTAAAACAGATGCAACTTTAAAAATTGATTTTAAGGGTACTAAAAAAGGCGTTGTTTGTAAAGATTTGTTAAAGGGAATACCAGTTAGTTCTGCTCCTGTTTTAAAGCCTTACGAAGTTTTTTATGTTCAAGTCTCAGAAGTAAAATAAATTATATGTTTAGAGTAAAAAATAATTTTAAGTTGCTAGTAATGTGCATTTTGTGCATTAGTGCCGTATCTGCCCAAAATAAAGTAAATATTGTTTTATTAGCAGGACAATCTAATATGGCAGGTGCTGGTAATTATGATGAATTAAGTCCTAAAATTAAAAAACAAATAGAAGTTGCATCTAATACGGTACGCTTAAGTTTTAATGGTGAGGAGGCAAAACCACTATCTTATTACAATAATACACCTAGTGAAAAATATAATTTTAAAAACCGATTTGGACCAGAGTTACTACTAGGAGTAACCTTAGCAGAAAAGTATCCAGATCAAGAATTTTTATTAGTAAAAAGGTCTATGGGCGGCACTGCACTGTATGGTGCTTGGAGTCCTAACTGGACCCTGCAAAAATCTGAAGCTGTAGAAAAAGGAGAAAAGAAGCATCATCTAAAATTATACAGTGCCCATATACAAGATATTAAAGAAAACATTAGTCTACTTAAAAATGAAGGTAAAGCATACAAGATCCTAGGTTTGTGTTGGATGCAAGGTGAGAATGATGCTGCTAAAGAGGTTGCTGCAAGAAGTTATAAAGCAAACTTAAAAGAGTTACACAATGCTTATAAAAAAGATTTAAACGTAGAAAAATTGCCATTTGTTATAGGACAAATTAACTCTACCTATGGAAGATTTAAAGAAGGTCCAGAAATGGTTAGACAAGCAATGATAGATTTTTGTAAAGAAAATAATAATGCTGTTCTTTTAAAAACAACCACAAACAGAAAATGGAAAGACTACCCTAAACACGCAGATAATGTACATTATAACACAGAAGGGCAAAAACGTTTAGGCATTGCTTTTGGCAAAAAAATTATAAAATTAAATAAATAAGAAAATAGAAAAAATGAAAAAAATAATTTTATCACTTTATTTATTAGGGTTTATATGTTTATTTGGATGCAAATCTAAAGAGCAGATTGCTGTAAAAAAACCAAATATACTTTGGATAGTTGCAGAAGACTTGTCTCCATTTATGGGGTGTTATGGCGATTCTATTAATGTTGGACATACACCTGTAATAGATAAATTTGCAAAAGACGGAGTATTATTTACTCGTGCATATGCCACAGCTCCAGTATGTTCTGCAAGTAGATCTGCCTTAATTACTGGTGTTATGCAAACAACTACAGGAACACATAACCATAGATCTAGCAGAACTACCGATGGAGAAGTTGTGCCAGAAGAACTTAGAATTAATTTACCAGAAGGAATGAAGACTATTCCGGAGTTAATGAAAGATGCTGGATATTTTGTTTTTAATTCTGGTAAAGACGATTATAATTTTCATTACAATCGTAAAGCCTTGTATGCAGTAGGTAATGAAAAGGATTATAAACCAGGAATGAACGGCTGGCAAGGAAACAAAGCAGTTAATTATATGTCTGTTACCGATGGAGTTTGGAGTGCAAGAAAAGATAAAAACCAACCATGGTTTGGACAGGTACAAATAATGGGAGGAAAAAAAGATGCTAAATATGTGCGCGATGGTGAAAAGCTGGCAGATAATGATGTACCTCTACCGCCTTATTTTCCAGATATTCTATCGCAGAGAAAAGCTTGGACAGAACATTATAATGCCAATAGGGGATCTGATGTTACTGTAGAAAAGATTTTAAAACAGTTGGAAAAAGATGGAGAATTAGAGAATACAATTATATTTTTCTTTTCCGATCACGGAAGTAATTCTTCTTTACGTCATAAACAATTTTGTTACGAAGGAGGAATGCTAGTACCATTAATGATTAAAGGTAATCATCCTGCAATACATGCTGGTACAGTTAGTAATGATTTAGTTTCACTTTTAGATGTATCTGCAACTACCCTTGCTATGGGAGGAGTTTCTTTGCCAAAATATTTAGATGGGCAAGATTTATTAGCAAAAGATTACAGTGCCCCAGAATATGTTATTGGAGCAAGAGATAGATGTGATTATACTATAGATAGGATAAGAACCGTAGTATCTAAAGACTTTAGATATATTCGTAATTATTTCCCAGAAAGACCAATGTTACAAGCGGGTTATAGAGATAATAAACCAATAGTAAAAGATTTTAAAAAATTACATAAAGAAGGTAAATTAACCCCATATCAAGAAGAACATTGGTTTGGTATACGCCCAAAGGAAGAGTTGTATAATTTAAAACAGGATCCGCACCAGATGAATAATTTAGCTGAAAAATTAGAATACGCAGCTGTTCTTGCAGAACACAGAACTGAATTAGAAAATTGGATACAAAATACAGACGATAAAGGGCAATACCCAGAAGATGTTAAACAGTTAAAAGCAACCTATGATTTATGGAAGGATAGACCAAGGTTTAAAGATGCTAAAGTAAATCCTGAATACGATCAATTTAAATTAAAATAATATATGATAGAGATACATTTAAAAAAAAATGTTTTTAGACATCCCATTGTAGCCTGCTTTTTTATTGCTTTTTTAGCTTTTTCTTGTAAAGAAAAACCAGAAACTAAAGGCAAAGAGGTAGCACAACAAACAGAAAGTAAAAAGCCAAATATTGTTTTTATTTTGGTTGATGATCTAGGGTATGCAGATGTTGGTTTTAACGGGTCTAACTATTATGAAACTCCAAATTTAGATGCCTTGGCAAAAGAAAGTTTGGTGTTAGATAATGCCTATATGTACCCAACGTGCTCACCATCTAGAACTGCAATTTTTACAGGTAAACAGTCTTTTAGAACTGGTGTTTACACTGTACCAGTTTTAGAAAAAGGTACTGCAGAAGAAAATATTTTTTCTAGGTGGACAGTTGGTAAGGAGCATACCATTTTTGCAGAACCATTAGCAGATGCTGGTTACAAGGCAATACACATTGGTAAATGGCATATTGTTGGTCCTTATCCAGAAAAGGAAAGAGCAATGACGTTTCCTATACAACAGAAACTTACTCAACCAGATCCGGGAGATTATAGTTGGGTGGCAAAACATAAAACACCAGAAATACAGCAGTATTACCCAGAAGGTCGTGGTTTTATAAAAAATGTAGCGGGTACTTACCGTGGAGATCCTGCCTTGGAACCTGGCGGATATAAAAGCGTAGGTGGTGGTTATATAGCCCCATTTAGCAATCCGTTTATAGAACAAAAGCCAACAGATGAATGGCTTACAGACAGGTTAACAGATGAAGCTATTGAGTTTATTGGAGATCATAAAAATGAGCCTTTCTTTATAAATTTAGATTATTATGCAGTGCACGCACCTGTTAGAAAACGTAATGAAGAGTTGTATCAAAAATACTTAAATAAAGAGGTAGATTCTGTTACAGGGCAAGGTATTGCAGCTAAAGTAAAAAGAAAAGAACATTATGCTGGTTATGCATCTATGGTAGAATCTGTAGACGATAACGTTGCCAGAATTGTAAAGTACTTGGATGATAATGGCCTTAGAGAAAATACAATGATAATTCTAACATCAGATAACGGGTATAATGGCGGACAAAGTAAAAACGATTTACTACGTGGTGCTAAAGGTTATATTTATGAAGGCGGAATAAAAGTACCTGCTTTAGTAAACTGGCCAGGTAAAGTACAGGCAAGAAGAAGTAAAGAAGCCATAACTGCGTTAGATTTTTTTCCTACGTTTTTAGATGTCGCTGGTATAAAAAATTATAGCGGTGAGTTAGATGGTAATTCTATTACTCCAATTTTTACTAAAGATGATGAGCAATTTACAAATCGTCCTTTATTTTGGCATTTGGCTAGCCAATGGAAACACGGTACTTGTTCTGTAATCAGAAAAAACAACTACAAGTTAATTCAGTTTTTAGCAGATGGTAAGTTAGAGTTGTACAACTTAAATGATGACCCGTCTGAGTCTACTAACTTAGTAGATTCTAATAAAGATACTGCCAATACAATGTTAGCAGAATTGGTACAATGGCGTAAACAAAATAAGGTGCCATTACCTCCAAATTCGGTTTTAGAGTTTTAAAATATTTTACATACAAATAAGTAATACATCCTTGTTAGCGCAGTAAAATGTGATAACAAGGATTTTTATTTGTTTAATAAAGCCTGAAACTTATCTACAAAAAGACCAACGTGGTAGCCATCTACTAGGCCATGATGCGCGTGTATAGAGACAGACATTGTTTTTGTATTGTCTGTAGTTATTATTTTTCCAAAAGATATTTTAGGGCAACTGTCTGGATATTTGTAGTTTCTTGCATGAGACATACTGCTAAAGTTTAACCAAGGTAAAGCAGAAAAATGTATTACGTTAATTTTGTCATCTTCACCAGGAAATAAGCTTGTAGATTCTTGTACCTTCTTTATCACTTTTAAAGCGTTATTTCTAAAAGTAATTTCATTTTCATTATAATTTACAAAAGAAAAACCAAAAGTATTGTCTGGTCTACTTATGGTTGGTGATGCGTTTATAGTATCAAATAAATACACCTTATCATCTATAATTCTATATTTAAAATTTTCAATTTGGTTTGCAGCTTCTAATGCACGGTATAAATAATAAAGAAAAAAAGACGTGTTTTGTTCTTTTGCTTTTTTGTATGCTACAGTACAATCTATGGTAACAGTAATGCCAAAAAAAGGCTCATCAAACTTAGAAAAAAAATTATAATGATCTTTTCTATTCCACTCATTAATGGCAACCAATGTCTTTGTCATACTAAAAAATTTAGGTAAAAATAATAAAGATAAATGGTAATTAGCGCTTGTATATTAACAATTGGTACGCATAACTACATTATAATTACGCACCAAAACATTTCTTTTTATAAGAACTAGTAATTTGTTCCTGTAAATAATACAGACCAACATTTTAGCATTATATAATGGAAAGAAGAAAGTTTTTTAAAACAAGTACAAAAGGAGTATTAGCAGCTAGTATGTTACCAATAGTAGGAGAACTAACAGCGCAAACATCAAACACAGAAGATGTAGCTGCTCCTAATTGGAATACAGATGCAAACGGACAACAATTTCATTTAAATAGAAAAAAAACAATTACAGCAGATGTGGTTATAGTAGGTGCAGGTATGGCAGGTATTTGTGCAGCAGTATCTTCTGCTAGAATGGGTAATAAAACAGTTTTAATACAAGACAGGCCAGTACTTGGTGGTAATGCTTCTAGTGAAATTAGAGTAACTGTAAACGGTGTACAGAGCTTAAAAAATAAACATATTGTAGAAAGAGAAACGGGTGTTTTAGAAGAAATGCTTATTGAAAACTGGTACTTTAACGAACAAGAATCTTACCCTGTTTGGGATCATGTACTTTATGACTTTGTTAAAAGAGAAAAGAATTTAGAGTTGTTTTTAAATACACAAGCTTATGATGTAGTTAAAGATGGCGATAAAATAAAATCTGTTTTTGCTAGACAAACCACAACAGAAATGGCATATACATTTAATGCAGATGTATTTATAGATTCTTCTGGTGATGGTTTAATGGCTGCTATGGCAGGTGCAGAGTACAGAATTGGTAGAGAAGGCAAAGAGGAATTTGGAGAATCTTTTGCCCCAGATGTGCCAGATAATTGGGTAATGGGAGATTGTATTATGATGGTGACTAAGGATATGGGTAGACCTATAAAATTTAATCCGCCAGCATATGCAATTCCTTTTGATGCCGAGACTGCTTTTAAAGACAAGCACCGTAAAATTAAACAAGTTAAAGAAGGCTTTTGGTGGGTAGAAATTGGTAGTAATAATGATATTATTGGAGAAAGAGAAGAAATAAAACACAAACTGCTAGCACGTTTTTATGGTGTTTGGGATCATATAAAAAATTCGGGTAATTTTCCTGAAGCAGAAAATATAGCTTTAGATTGGATAGGTTCTGTGCCAGGGCGTAGAGAATCTCGCAGGTTTATGGGAGATTATATTTTAACGCAACCAGATATGGAAGAATACCGCCACTTTAATGATACTGTTGCCTATGGTGGCTGGTCTTTAGATGAGCATTGCCCTGGAGGAATAGAGAATTTAACCGAGCCAGCTAGTTATTTTCATTCTAGGTTTAAGCAAGTTTATGAGATTCCTTTTCGTTGTTTATACTCTAAAAATGTGAGTAATTTAATGATGGCTGGTCGTAATGTAAGTGTATCACATATGGCGTTATCATCATCACGTATTATTGCTACTTGTGCATTAATGGGGCAAGCAGTAGGTACGGCCTCTGCATTGTGTGTACAACATAAAGTTACACCTAGAGAAATAGGTAAAAAGTACATAAACGACTTGCAAGAACAGTTGTTAAGAGACGACTCTTACCTGCCAAATAGACCAGCAAATGATAAAAACGATAAGGCTAAACTGGCAAGTGCAATTTTTGGTTCTTCTACAATTTCTGGTGATGTAAAAAACTTAGTAGATGGTGTTGGTAGAGATGAGGTAGAAAAAATACACCATTGGCAAGCAGACGGTTTACAAGCAGAATTGCAGTTAGAGTGGAAAAAGAATATAGAATTGTCTAGCGTAGAGTTTAAGTTTGATACCAATTTGCAACGTAAAATGATGATGCACAAAAATCCGGCAAAGAATAAAGGTCAGGTTATTGGTGTACCACCAGAATTGGTAAAATCTTTTAAAATTGAAGCAAGAGAAAAAGGGAGTTGGAAAACCATAGCAGAAGTTAATGACAACAGAACACGCTTGGTAAAAGTTAACTTTAGTACATTAAAAACCAATGCAATACGTGTTACTTTTAATGATACGTATGGTGATCCTAATATTAAACTTTTTGAAGTTCGTTGTTATTAATGTTTATAAGATATACCTACATAATTACAGTTGTTTTTTTAGCACTTTTATTTACTGATAAAAGTGCTAAAAGGCACTTAGTACAGTCTAAAAACGAAATAAAACACCATATAAAAGTTCACCACCCTGGTAAAGGACAAAATAATATTGAAGATGCAGTGCTTGTAGAAGTAAAAGGCAAAAATAACTTAGCAGTATCTTATTATATGGATGTAGAATCTGTAATTTGTTATGAGAATCTGTGTAAAATTGTTCCTGTGCGTATTATTTGGAACACCATTGGCGAGTATCAAAAATATGAATTAGCAAAAGGTGTAGCCTTAGAAAAGTATGAAGGAGAGCCATACACAGAAGAGGATTATATTAAAACGCAAAAAATACTTTTAGATATTGACTCTCCTTTTAAGAGTATTAGAATTGATGAAATTTTAACCACTGTAAAATCTCATGATATTGTAGATGCTGTTGCTGGTGAAACTTTGTTAGAGCTAAATAAAGAAGACACGGTAGATGGTGCTTCTTTAACGTGTTATACGCTTTGGCATTGGGCACATGGCGCAGTAGTAGAAAAAATAAAAGAGGTAACAGCTTCTAATTTTTCAAGCAAGGAATATGTTGCTTATTTAAATAGTGGTAACCTTCAAAAACAATTGTTTGCTATAACTCAGCTAGAGAATCAGAAAATCTATACTAAAAGCATAGTAGAAGCTGTAAAAAAACAAACATTAGTTAATGATCAGTTAATTCGTTCTTCTGTTCAATATCTAGAAAAAAACAATTCTTCAGTATACTTATCTACATTAAAAACATTTATAACAAAAGGCAACTCTAAGCTTAAAATTGCAGTGCTAAACTCTATATTGCATTCTAATTTAGAGTTAAGTAGCACATATTTAGCAGATGTAAGCTTAATTTTATCATCAAAGGTAACGTACCAAGAAATGTCTTTATTTTTACGTTTATTGCAAAAAAACAATGCTGCTGTAAGTAAGCAAGTCTTAAACAAATTAATGCCATTATTGCAAAAAGATATTCTAATATCTAGAAATGTTTATTGGTTTTTACAAGATAAGAACTTAACTGCATCACAAAAAAATATACTTGCCAGCTTTGCCAAAAAACATAAAAATCAACTTTAAAAAACCAGTATGATCTCTTTTGTAATTTGTGTAGTAATTCTAGTACTTGGTTATTTTATATATGGTAGCTATGTAGAAAAACAATTTGGCATAGATGTAAACCGTAAAACGCCAGCAATAACAAAAGAAGATGGTGTAGATTTTGTACCGCTAAAACTAGGTAAAATATTTTTAATTCAGTTTTTAAATATAGCAGGTTTAGGACCTATTTTTGGTGCTATATCTGGTGCACTTTGGGGACCAGTAGCTTTTTTGTGGATTACCTTTGGGTGTATTTTTGGAGGCGTAGTACATGATTACTTTTCCGGAATGTTGTCTATACGTCATGGCGGACAAAGTATACCAGAAATAGTAGGCAAGTATTTGGGCAATGGCGTTAAACATTTTATGAGAATTTTTGCCGTGGTACTGCTAGTTTTAGTAGGTGTTGTTTTTGTAAAAGGACCAGCAAGTATATTGCAAGAGCTTACAGGTATTAGCGCATCTACAATGGTTATAATTATATTTTTATACTACATTTTAGCAACTATGATACCTATAGACAAGCTTATTGGTAAAGTATACCCATTGTTTGGATTATCTTTATTGCTTATGGCTTTTGGTTTATTTGGAGCATTAATTTTTCAAGATTTTACTATTCCAGAAATTAGTTTTGCCACTTTACAAAATATGCACTCAGATCCAGATATATTTCCTGTATTTCCGTTAGTGTTTGTTACTATTGCGTGCGGAGCAATATCTGGTTTTCATGCAACACAATCGCCTTTAATGGCACGTTGTATTTCTAATGAAGTAGATGGAAAAAAGGTATTTGCTGGTGCAATGGTTACAGAGGGTATTATAGCCTTAATTTGGGCAGCAGTGGCAATGTCCTTTTTTGGTGGTGTTAGCCAGTTGGGAGAGACAATGACACAAGATGGCCATAATGCTGCTTGGGTGGTAAATATAATATGCAATACTATGCTGGGTAAAGTAGGTGGTATTTTAGCTGTATTTGGAGTAGTAGCAGCACCAATTACATCTGGTGATACAGCCTTTAGAAGTGCACGCTTAACAATTGCAGATTCATTTAAAATAAATCAATCTAAACTGTCTAAAAGATTGTTAGTTACCATTCCGCTTTTTGTTATTGCTGTGGTACTTACTAAGGTAGATTTTGCTATTATTTGGCGTTATTTTGGTTGGTCTAATCAGGTAATGGCAACTATAGTTTTATGGGCAGCAGCAGTATATATGAAAAATAAGGGTAAAAAAACGTGGTTTATAATTTTACCTGCCGCATTTATGTCTGCCGTAGTAACTACATACATATTGGTAGCACCAGAAGGTTTTATGTTAAACTACATCTTGTCATATAGTATAGGTATACTGGTATCTATAGGAGTAACCGTTTTATTTTATACCAAAAAAACAATAATACGCAGTACATAGTACTCTTTTTATACTCACTTTCTTATAGCTAATAATACCGTATTTATAATTAGATTTTTGTTTTAATTGTCTAGTAAACAGTCTTTTGTACTAATACGCACATATTATTTACCATTGAATACAAAAAAAAATAGAAAGTCAATACCTTCGATATTAGAAATAACATCAAATTAACAATACGTGTTAATAGATGTTTAATTTTTAAAACAACTAAAACTTAAAAATGAAAAAAAACAAACTCAAAAACGCTACAAAGTGGAAGCTGCCACTTTATGTGTTGCTGTTGTTGGTTGGTATTAGTGCTTATGGGCAAAAAACTACCATAACAGGTGTTATTAGTTCTACAGATGATGGTATGCCATTGTTAGGGGCTAATGTGTTAGTAAAGGGTACAACCATAGGTGTTGTATCAGATTTTGATGGTAACTATAGTATTAGCGCGCCTAGTGACGCTACTACTTTAGTATTCTCTTATATTGGTTTTAAAACTAAGGAGGTTGCAATTAACGGGCAAACAGCTATAAATGTGTCATTAGAATTAGATGCTGCTCAGTTAGATGAGGTTGTAATTATTGGTTACGGTACATCTACCAAAAGAAAAATGGTAGGCGCTGTATCTACCTTAGATACAGAAAAGTTAGAGCAAACTCCGTATATGAATGTTGGTGAGGCATTGCAAGGGCAAGTTGCAGGTCTTATTGTACAAAATAATGGAGGTGGCCCAGGAGCTTCACCGTCTGTATCTATTCGTGGTGGTGGCAGTCCACTATACGTAATAGATGGTGTTATTTTAGGAGAACAAGATTTTAACGCCATTAACTCAAACGATATAGAATCTATTAGTTTCTTAAAAGATGCTTCTGCAACTGCCGTTTACGGTTCTAGAGCAGGTAATGGTATTGTGCTGGTTACAACAAAAAGAGGTAAGGATGGTAAAATGAATATCAACTACTCATACAACTACCAAATTAGTGAACCTACAATTTTACCAGAGCAAATGAACTCTTACCAGTACGCACAAGTGCAAAATAGAGCAAGTGCTTATGAAGGTTTACCGGTACCATATTCTGATGCACAATTAGAAACAATACGTACGCATGCAGATTTAGATACTTACCCAGATAATAATTGGTTAGACTTAACATTAAAGAATTTTGCACCAGAGCAACGCCATAATTTATCTTTAAATGGAGGTAATGAAAAGGCAAACTATTTTGTTTCTTTAGGATATGTAGACCAAGGAGGAATTTTAAAAGAAGATGTTGTAAACTACGAGCGTTTTAATATTAGAAGTAACCTAACCTCTAATTTTGAAAAGCTAGGTTTAGAAGTAGGCTTAAATGTAAATGCAAGTTTAGAAAAATACCAAGAGCCTTACCCAGGAATGTTTAGTATTTGGCGCGCTGTAAACCAAAATACAAGTGCATTGTACAGAGGTTATAATTTAGACGGTACACTTGCAGGTGGTGGTAACGGAGACAACCCATTGGCATTAATAGATCCGGATGCAGGTTATAATAGAACAAGAGATAAATTTATAAACACACAGTTAAGTCTTAAGTGGCAAGTACCTGGTGTAGAAGGTTTAAAACTTGGAGCAATGGCCAACTACAGAGATGGTGATGGTTGGGGTAAATTATGGGAGTACAATGTACCGCTTTATATGCAAGACGGTTCTATAGCACCACAAAAAGCACCAGCATTAAGTCAATCTTCATATTACAACACCAGTACTTATTTAGAAACAAGCATATCTTACGGTCGTACTTTTGGCGTACACGGTATAGATGCAACTTTTGTATACAACAGAGCTAGTAATTTTGCAGCAAACTTAGCAGCATCCCGTAGAGATTATATTTCTGGAGCAGTAGACCAATTATTTGCAGGGCCAGCAATTGGTAAAGATAATGATGGTAGTGAAAGAGAAGGTGCCAATGCAGGTTATGTTTTTAGATTAAAGTACGATTATGATTATAAGTACATTTTAGAATTAAGTGGTCGTTATGATGGTAACGATAATTTTTCAGAAAAGAAACGTTGGGGATTTTTTCCGGCATTTTCATTTGCGTGGAATGTTACAGAGGAAGATTTTATGCAATCACTTAAAGAAAAAAACATAATAAATTCTTTAAAACTAAGATCATCTTACGGTAAAACAGGGGTAACACAAGGTGTAAATAGGTTTGGTTATATTCCTGTTTATAATTTAGAAGCTAGTGCTTATACTATTGGTGATGCTCTAGTAAATGGTTATTCTGAAGGTAACTTGGTAAAACCAGACGAGCTTACTTGGTATACAAGAGAATCTTTTAACTATGGTTTAGATTTTTCATCAATGGGTGATAAGTTAAGCGGTACTATAGAATATTTTAATTACAAAACTACTGGCTTTTTAGTAAGTCCAAAAAATGTGTATTCTCAGCCATTAGGTAAAGATTTACCACAGGTAAGGTCTAACTCTGCACAGCGTAGAGCAGGTTTTGAGCTTGGTTTAAGGTACAAAGGTGGTAAAGGAACAGATTTTCAGTATGAAGTTGGTGCCAATTACTCGTATTTTGATCAGTTATGGGAACAGTTAGATACAGAAGACCAGGCTACTTTATACAACCCTTACACAAGACAAACACACCGTACAGATTACTGGCAAGGTGGTGCAGTTTACCAAACAGATGGTTTATACCAAGGTGGTCAAGACCTTATAAATAATCCTAGGTTATTGGGTTCTACACAAACACAAGGCGGAGATATACGTTATGTAGACTCTAACGGAGATGGTAAAGTAGATGAGCAAGATAAAAGGTTGCTAGGTAAATCTTCTATACCACACGGAACTTACGGTATAGATTTTAAACTTAAATACAAAGGTTGGTCTATGTCTGGTTTGTTCCAAGGAACAGGAGATAGGTACATTGGTTTTGATCGTTTTATAGCAGCAGAGGCCAAAAGGTTAACGTATGTGTACCAGTTAGATTATTGGACGCCAGATAACCCAAATGCATTGTATCCTAGACCAACAACTAGTGTTGGTGTTAATGGTGGTAATAATGATATTATTAGTAACCCATCAGACTATTTCTTAAAAAATGCAAAATACTTTAGACTTAAAAACCTTCAGCTTGGGTACGATTTTAAAAAGACATTGTTAGCAGATGCAAAAGGCTTATCAACATTTAGAATGTTTATTAACGGAACCAATTTGTTTACTGTATCTCCAGTAAAAGATTTTTTTGATCCAGAACAAGTACAAGGCAATGCAGGTATTGTAGGTTACGGTTACCCAGTACAACGTACATACTCATTGGGTTTAACTGTTGGATTTTAATAACGTAAAAAAGTAAGCAATGAAGAAAATATCAACATATATAATAATAGCTATACTAGGTTTTACTAATTTTTCATGTGATGATGATCTTTTAGAAACTAAACCGCTAGATAAGTATACAGAACTAGATGTTTGGAGCGATTATAACTTAGCGCAAGGCTTTGTTTATAATACCTACGCATCTGTAATACCAGAACTAATGGTAAATCCATTAGATCCAGACCCAAAAGGTGGAGGCGCTGGTGTAGACGATTTTACAGACAATATGGTTTTAGTTAAAAACAACAAAATAGCATTAGATCTTATAGATCAGTTTTATGATGCTGGTTGGGCAAAAAATAACTCGTATTACTTTTATGGTAATGCACCACTGGGTAAAAAAGCACCTATAAAACAAAATTCTTTTGAGGTTATTAGAGACTGTAATTTAATTATAGAAAAAGTAGCAGCATCAGAAGGAATACAAGAATCTGCTAAACCAGGTTTAATTGCACAAGGTAAAATGCTACGTGCTTTAATGTACTTTTCTAAAGCAAGGTTATTTGGTAAGTATGTTATTGTAGATAAGGTGTTAACAGAAGAAGACAATTTAAAGTTACCACGTTCTAAAACCATTAAAGAAACGTATGATTTTATTATAAAAGATTTGCAAGAGGCAGCGGAAGATTTGCCATTGGCTAATAATGCAGAACCAGGTAGCTTAACTAAAGGTGCTGCATATGCATATTTAGCAGAAGTAGCTTTGCACGGTGCAGCGTATGTAGAAACTGGTAAAGACGATTATTACAAAATAGCTAAAAAAGCTAGTGAAGATTTACTTGGTTTAGGCTATGCTTTAGATGATGATTATGGGGCTATTTTTAATAGTTATGATACTGGCTTAAATTCATCTGGTATTATTTTAGGACTGTATTCTAATATAGATGCTACTTTGTGTGTATTAACACCTATGCAACGTACAATGCCTAATATGGAGGTTGCAAAAACAACAGGCACACCACAGTTAAAAGAATCGTTTTTAGGGTGGACAACCTGTATGCCTTCTGCAGATTTAGTAGATGATTATTTGGTTGCAGATACAGATGGTGTTGCCAAAAAGTGGGACCAAACTAGTTACTATCAAGACTATTTAAATACTGGCGGTTTTTTGTCAGAAGCTATTTATAATGAACACAGAGATGCACGTTTTTATGCATCAATAGTGCAAGATTCTTCTAAATTCTTTTCTAACACAGTAACTACTAGAGTAGGTGGTAATATGCATTACGCTCAAAGTACAAAAGGTACAGAGGCATCTACAATTTCTGGTTATTTTTTACGCAAAGGTATTTATGAAGATATTGAAGGGTATAAAGCCGTTGTTTTTACAAATCACCACCAAGTAGCAATGCGTTTGGGTAGAGCTTATTTAAACTATGCTGAGGTTTTATTACGCTTAAATGATGTATCTACTGCGGTAGAGTATATAAACAAAACAAGAACTGTACACGGTAAATTACCTGCACTATCTACTGGTATTACAAGCACGCAAGCTTGGGATATGTATAAGATAGAACGTAGAGTAGAATTGTTTTTTGAAAATGATAGATATTGGTCTCTTTTACGTTGGGGTAAAGAAGATGGTGGTGGTGTAATATCAGAATTAAATGATAAGCAATACACTTATTTTGAAATTTCTGAAGACGGAAAATCTTTTGAGAGAAAACCAGTAATACTAAAAGTAGGAAACCAAAAGAAAAGATTTAGTCCTAAGCGTTACTTGTTTCCAGTACCGCAAAACGAAAGAATTTTAAACGATTTACTAGACCAGAATCCGGGTTGGTAATCTACTAACATATTAAAGTATATTTCTTATGAAAAAAATTATAACACATATATTGGTACTGTTACTTTGTATACTAAGTACTTCTTGTTTAAAATCTGGTTTAGATGATTTGCCTGCCTTTAGTGATGCAGAAATTACAAGTTTTAAGTTTGAGTATAGGTGGATTGATGACACTACAGACAATAACAAACTACAGGTAATACAACTACCTACAGAAACAATGATTAATACAGAAGACGCTATAATTAACTGTATTATAACTGTGCCAGCTGCCAATGCAGATTTTTCTGCGGCAGTTAGGGATAATGTTACATTAAGCACAATTGTAGGGTATACAGATATTTCTACGGCGGCTACCATAGCACCGGTAGGTAGTGCACCAACACTTGGTAAGGTGGCAGACTTTAGTGCAGATACAATGCAGTATAAAGTTACAGCCGCAGATGACTCTAGTAAAGTTTGGACCTTAGTAATTTCTGAATTTATAAAGTAAAAATTAGAATGTATTATGTTTAGAAATAGGAGCTAAACGTATGTTTGTTATCTTGTATTAAGAGTAATGATGTTCTTAAATAGTACTACTTTTTAAGAAAAAATCATTGCTCTTTTTTTTAACCAAAACTATTAAAAATGAAAAACCAACTTATATATATACTAGCATTTATGTTAATGCTAGGTAGTGTTTACGCACAAAACTTTATAACAGAAGGCAACGGCATACGTAACGCTATTGTAGCTAACGTAAATAAAGACCAAATTTTATATGTGTCAGAGTTAGATGGTGCCGTAGCTGCATACACACTCTCTGGAAAAAAATTATGGAGTCAACCAACTAAAAACCCTGCTGTGTTATTTAAAATAGTAGCTGCAGATATTACAAATAATGGTAAAGATGAGCTTATAGCGGCAAGTGCAAACGGCTCTATTTACTGCTACAACAGTACAGGAAAAGTTCTTTGGACGTTTACTCCAAAGGATAAAGTTAGGTTTAGTGAGGTTGCTGTTGTAAACAACGGAAAACCACAAATATTTGCAGGTGGTAATAACTATAAATTGTATGAGCTAAATGCTAAAGGCAGTTTAGTTTCTACCACAAAAATAGATGGCGTAGTACGTAAACTAATGTCTGGTAATTTTATAGAAAAAGACAAGCAGAGTCTTTTTGTAATGACCTATGTGCACGATAAATTTAGATGGGACTTTTTTGGTTTTTTAAATCCAGATACTAAAGAGGTTGTTAGGCGCTTAGACTATAAAAACAAAAAGCATAAACTATTAAGTAAATCTATGCTTACAGATTTTGTTGTAGCAGATATTAATAATGATGCTTTAGACGATCTTTTAATTTTTGGAGATACTTCTTTTAAACCATTCTTTACTGCATTAGACGCTAACTTTAATCAGTTAATAGAATATAGTAGTGGTGGTAAAAAAGGAACACAGAGGTATGCACACAGCAAAGGAGCATATTTGACAAAAAACAAACAAATAATGTTTCAGCATGGGAGCATAATTTATGTGTTAGATACCAAAGGTAAGGTGGTTGCTACAGCAGGCGAAAAATACAAAGGCAAAGTGTATAGTGATATTACGTACATACCAAGTAAAAACAATTTATTTGCGGCAGGTGAGGTAGATGGCGGTAATGCAGTATATACTTTTAATGTTGCTAAAAATAACTGGTGGAACACAACCCAAAAAAAACAAGGTAGAATGTTGGAGGTTGAAGAAAATTTAGCCAAACTATACCAACAAACATTAAATTTTAAGCTACCAGCATACCAACAAAAATCTGATAAAGATTGGGTAATGATTACCTCTAAAAAAATAGATGATGAGGTTGCAAACTTAAACGGAAACAACGTAACGTTTGTAATACAAAGATCACCAAAAGAAAGCACAGAGCGTTCTGGTATGGTTAAAATTATAGGCAAAGAAGCACTTAAAAAAGACAAGCGTGGTAAATACCAAGACTCTAGAGAAGACATTGTACAAATGGCAAGAGATTTTGAGGCTAAAGGACAACCATTTACTTTTTGGGCAGGCCACGGTAACGATCCTTTTTACATACAAATAGAAACCTTAGAGAAAATATTAGAAGTAGCACCAACCACCTGTTATGGCTTTGTGTACGCAGAAATGGCTAATGTAGAAGACCCAAGAGTACAGTATTTTGTAAGAGAGTATATGCCTAGATTGGCAAAAGCAATCAGAAAAAATAATAGAGCCAAATTGTATTTTAGGTACAAAAATATGTTTTGGGCAGCAACGTCTCACTTACCTTTATGGAAAGAGATGTTCTTTTCTAAAAAGTATAACGATATTTTAGTACCAGCCTCCGAGGATACAAGCAACAGAACTCAAGACCTTAATTTAGCAGGCCGTGTAGGTATGCAGTCTAGCGGTTATGTAAACGATTTTGCAATGCGTTTAATAGACGACAACCCAACAAGTTGGCGACCACTTTCTCCAGGTGGGCAGCGCTCTATATCTCCTTATTTAAGACAAGGTACTTTAATGGCAGCCTATGGCGCAAGGTATGGTGTAGTGGCAAACAACCCATTTACAGAAGAACCAGGCTTAAATATTTTATTTGCGTTAATGAAATCTGGCGTGTTGCCTGTAGTAGCACCAAAAGACATGCAGTCTATTAGTGCATGGCATTTAATACAAAACGTAGATGAAAAACTAATACACACCGTAGATACACACCATGATTTAAAACAATACAGCACAACAGATGATGCTGCCGTATTTTCTTATGCACAAATGCATTGGGCAGGCGTAAACATACCAGAGCACGATTTTTCTAACGCTGCATTGGGTGTAAAATATAGGTGGTTAAACTATATGCCAGTACTACCAAACGGTATGGTACCTGTGGCACCTTTAGAGGCAAAAACACTAATTGAAAAACAAGGAAAACCTTATTTTGTATCTACAGCCAAAGTAGGTATTAAAAACGGAGCCAAAGTACCCGCAAAAGAGTTTGGTGCAGTTATAAAAGCAAAAGTAGCAGAAGGAGCAAAGCAGTTGCCAATTGTAGTCTCTGGAGCATCATGGAGCGCTATACAATTAGATGAAAACCACACACGCTTAATTTTAATAGACCCAAACTATATAAACCCACAAAACACAAAAGTTACCGTAACCTTTACTCACAAAACACCCAAACAAATAGTAGATATTTTATCTAAAGAAGAGTTAACAGCAACCAACAATAAAATAGAAATAACAGTACCAGCAGGAGCTATGCGTTTTATAGACGTAGCGTATTAAGTACTTAACAATTATTTATTTTCTCCTTTTATACTAGCGTCTACAAACTAGTGTAAAAGGAGAATTTTTTTTGATACTAAATAGTAAACAAACACCCAATTACTACCATTTATAAATTATTTTTATACAATTACACATATCCGTAATTGTACCACAAAAAATGTTTTTATATTGTAAGAAAATTAAGCGCGTTAAATTTGTAGTTGCGTTTACTAACTAGTTGTAAAACATTTGATGAAAAACTTTTACTTAATAACAATTTTAGTTTTAGCAATTCTATCCTGTAATAGAGGCAATGAAAACGTTGGGACAATAATTAATGGAAAAATTTATTCAACTGACTCTGGAATGGTTTACCTTAATGAAATTAATCATTTTGACAATTTGAACGAGAATTATACAATTGATTCAACATCTATTTCAAAAAATGGAGAGTTCAAATTCAAAAAACATAACCTAAATTCAAAATTAGTTTCAATTGCAACTAAAAAGTTTAAACCATTTACATACCAAATATATAGTTCGGCACCACAAACATACTTTTTCGGGAATTGCGAAAAATTTTTCACCTCAATACCTACTTTCTATATTACAAATGAGAAGTCGATTAATATAAATTGGATTGAAACACAAAGTATAGATTCTATAAACAGTCCAAACAATACTGGTATTCAACAAATAAAACTGCGAGAATTTTATTTAAATTCAAATAAGATTGACAAGAGCAAGTTAGATTATGACCAAAAATCAGATTACAAAACCAATTGGGAACAAATGCTAATAGAGAAAGAATTTGATTTAAAAGTAATTGACTTGAACAACATTAAAATTGAAAACAGCTTCGATAACTTTTTATACTCTGAAATTTACCTCGGGCATTTAAACAAATATTTAAACTGGTTTGAGAAGTACTACCCTGAAAAAGTGGAAAGTTCAATTAAAAATCCTGAATCTGACAACTTTTATTCAGATGTTTTCAAAGAGTATAATAAACATAAATGGAATTCTAAAAGTCTTGAATATTACAAGTTTACAGAACGTTATGTTAATTACAATATGAATATTCAGTCTAAAACTTTCGAGAATTATTATAAAACTACACAAGACAAAAGAAAAATGGCTGAAAAGGTTCTGAGTAAAAAAAATAGAGAAAGATATTTAAAACTAATAGACGAAAGAACAAAAAACGTTTTGTAACAACGGCTATAATTAATATGGGTTTAGGTGCTTAAAATTAAGTTTAGTACTTTTTAACCAAGTCCGCCAAACCTTTTTAATTTGGCTTTTAAAAAGTGAAAAATTAAAAACAAAATATAAAAATTCGGCTCTGTGTTAATCCGAAAAGTTAGTGTCTTTTTGTACGCTACGTTTCATACACAATACAGTTAGCGTTCATAGAGAACACCAGTGCAAACCAGATTACAATAAAGAAAAACTATAGAGAACTTGGATAAACCTAATAGACATAACAATCATATTTTAGAAACGGAATCAAACAAGTTTTTTAGTTTCCAAGTTTCAAATGAATGGTATATCGATAAGCCAGAACACGATTATGGCATTGACTATGTTGTTAATATTGTCACTAATAATGAAGTAACTGGACTAAGTTTTTCTGTACAATTGAAAAGTAAAATAAAAGAAAAGAATGGTGATTTCACTTCAATTTCATTAAAGCATTCAACTCTAGGACTATTTAATACAAAATTAGAACCTGTATTGCTTGTTGCATACGTGCAAGAGGAAAAAGAAGCATATTGGTGTTGGTATAATGAATTAGAAATTGATTTAACATCTTCGCAAAAAACTTATACTATAAATATTCCGAAAGCAAATAAACTTAGCCGAATTGATTGGGACTCAATCTCTAAATATATTCAGGATATTTTTAGTGTCAAAATGCTTGTAGATGGCATTAAATCTCTTGAATATGAAGAGATTTCTAATTCACAGATTTTTGCGTGGAAATATTATTTTTCACGCGATTATGAAAAGTCAATTTTCTATTTCAAAAATCTTTTACTAGATAATCCAAATGATATCGCAATCTTAGAAGGTTTGGCACAAAGTCAATATAATACATTTCATTACAAAGAAGCTATCAATAATATCAATAAGGCTATTGTGCTTTCTGGTACATCTAATCAATATTTGACAAAGGCTTGCATCTTGGCAGAGGATGGTATGCAGAATGGAATCAAAGGGAAAATTATTGAAGCGAAAAACATATTTAAGGAGTTCTTAAATCTGGATAACACTCAATTTATTTATCATTACAATTATGCAAATACTCTAAGTCGATTAGGCTTAAATGAAGAAGCAATTACTCATTTTGAATTGTGCTTAAAGTTAAATCCGAATTTTGAACAAGCATGGAAAAATCTTGGGCAAGTTTACTATGATATTGAAGAACATGAAAAAGAGTTAAGTTGTTATGATAAGGCTTTAAGAATAAACCCTTCTTTACCTCAAGCTCTTTTCAGTAAAGGTGTTACACTTTCAAGAATTTTCAATAAGGCAGAAGAAGGTTTGTCCCTTATGTTGAAAGCAGTTGGTAATGATGAAGATATGCTTCTTGAATATCAATATACCTATTTTGGAATTGCTTATGCCTATGAAAAAATTGGAAATATTAAAGAGGCTTTAAGTTGGATTAATAAAGGGCTTGACCATTATTCAGAAGATATAGTGTATTTAAATTTTAAATCAAATTTATTAATTGAAAATTGGAAAGATAATGAATGGTTAATAGACGCAGCTTTACGCTTTTTTGAATTTCGCCTTGAATTAGAAAATGATCATAAAAGTTTGTATTCAATACTTTTAATTAAGCAATTAAAGGATGAAAAACAAATTTTTAATTTAACAAAAAAGCATACTTCAGTTTTCAGAGAAAGTAATTTTGAATCAATAAAAGATTGTGAAATAGACCTTAGTAAGAGCATTGTTTTTTTGCTACACTATGATAGATATCTTGATTTCCGAAATAGTCATTCAATTTATAGATACTCAGATCATTTGATTTCTGAGTTATTCGTTATTTCAACAGAATTCTGGGAAATTCTGGATTTTATTTTTGCAAAAAGCTTTAGTAATGCGATAACTCAATATTTTAAAAGTAAGGATTCTGCTATAATAGTACAGACTATATTAAATGAATTAAGAAATGCTACAAAGGCTATTAAAATAATTTTTTCTGAGAAAGCTTTTCCACAAGAGGAAGCAATAAACATAATAGCTCATGTTTGTGCTGAATTTCCTACTATTATAATTCGTGAATTTGGGGCTCAAGCTGGAATGATTTCAGGTTTATTAGGAATTGATAAACCAGCAACTGAAACAGAATTATCTGAAGAATGGTTAGGAAAACTTTATGAGCAGAGTCTAATTGAGATGAATAGAAAATTAAAACTATTAAAAGAAGATTGAAATAAACAACGAAACGCTAACAATGGATGTAAGTAATTACTTATTCTCGCCTACTTCTAAAAATCCTAATAGATTTATAGTTTTGCCTGTACTTACAAAGTTAAGTGCTAAACTACGCCATTAAACATGCACAAAATTGTTAGCGGTAATTATAAAAACATTTAATTGAAAATAACCAAAGCCATTTTATTAACCTTATTGGTAACAGTAGTCTATTATATTCCACAAGTAATTTTAGCATTACTTGTAAAATACACAAATTGGGATATAAACCTATTTAACCCAATGTTCGACATTGTTTTGAGTTTATCCGCTGTTATGGCTTATCTGTTTGTTTTTTATCTGTTTTGGAAACCCAAACCGCATTATTCTCATATTTTAGAAATAAATGGACTAAACTATAATCTAATTCCCTACTTGATAATAAGTGCAATTGGACTCGGTTTTGTTGGACAACCATTTTGGGATTATAATCGATTAATTGAATATTTTCAAAATAGTAGTTTTGAACCAATCACTAGAAGTTATGGGGAATTATATTTTGAATATGGTTATACTATGCTTAGTACGTTAATCATAGCTCCAATATTTGAGGAATTGTTTTATAGAAAGTTTTTATTTTCAAAACTTCTAGAAAAGTATCAATTATATCTCGCAATATTTATATCGAGTCTTTGCTTCTCTGCAATACATTTTGAAACTCCTGGTAATCTTATACCGTCATTTTTATTTGGTATAACCAGCTGCCTAATATTCTTTAAAACAAAGAAAATTAGTTATTCCATTTTATTACACTTCATCAATAACCTTCTAGTAACCTTAATTAACACTAGTTATGGCGAACTATTTTTTAATTGGTTAGACGGTCTAAAATATGATGTTTTTTACTGGACGTTGTTTGTTTTCGGTATTTTGATAACCATATTGGGTGCTAAAAAAATAACTACAGCTAACAATACCTAAATGTAATGCAGACTTTTGTGCAAAACCAAAAGGTCTGCGTATATTTATAGGGTCGCTAAATCTTATGATTTGGCTTTATAGCAAAAAGATAAAACAAAATAAATCCCGATGCTTCGGGGTAGCTTTGGACAAAAAATATAAAACAATATAAATCCCGAAGCGTCGAGATGGCTGCTTCGGCAGACAGAAATGAAAAGTTTACTTGCCTCCGTACTACGCATAGCTAGCCGTTGGCAACAAGCACTAAACTGAACTCTGAAAATGAAAAATAATATAAGTTTAATTATCTTTTTGACAATTACGAATTTTGTAGTGAGCCAAAATACAATTCTATGGAAAGTTACTGATACCATAAATAATAAAAAATCTTTTATTGTAGGAACTTTTCATCAATTTGGAAATTCATTTGTTGATTCTATTCCTGAAATTCAAAAGTCACTATTAAATTCTGAAATTGCTATTTTTGAATCTATAGACAGAGTCGAAAACACAAGAAAAATAATTCAGAAAAGGAAAAAGTCTTTTGAAATTGAAAAGCGATTAAGAAGAAAAGATTTTGAAAAGCTAAAAAATATTTCAAAAGAATGGAAAGTTGATTTATATAAGCTAAAGCCAATAGAAGTTGAATGGAAATTAAGACAAGAATTTCAAAAAATTAAATGTGGAACTACTAAAACAACTGATGAGTTTGACCACTTTGACAATTATTTAATGCATATTGCTAACGTAAATAAAATTGAAATTAGAGGATTAGAAACAGATAGTTTACAGTTAAAACTCATTGAAAATCAGGCAAAAGAAACAACTTGGAAAAAAGCTAGAAAAACTGTTAGAGCTTGGATAAACCAAATGACAACCAATGAACCAAACATGAACAATTGTCAGTTTGCTAATGAATATAGAAAATTTGATTTAGACTATGAATTTGAAAAAGAATGTGACAATAATTCATTAATAGTTGAAAGAAATAACAATTGGATGAAAATTATTCCAAATTTATTAAAGAATAAAAATACCTTTATTGCTATTGGTTACTCTCATCTAACAAAAAAATGTGGAATTTTAGAACAACTAAAGAATTTAGGATTTAAAATTGAACCGATAAAAATAAAGCCAGTTGCCAACACGGTGTATAAAACATAGCTAAAAAGTACTTAATCAAAAGGCTTGATTTTATTTACAAAAACCACTAAATTTTTATCTCAACACTTCGGGAGGCATTTATAGAGAATAAATAAAAGTACAATTTGCATTTAGCTAAATTATAAATAGAATAGAAACGATAGTGCTCTTTAACTGCCCTATGTGTTTTATACTCACCGTTGTATTCAATTTGGCTTCGTTCCCAAGATTTGGTATGTTTGAGTAAACTTATAGTCAAAATGGGAAAAAACACATCAATATCACTCGGAAATTATTTTGAAGATTTTATCAGAGAAGAAGTAAATTCTGATAGATATGGTTCGGTTAGCGAAGTAATTCGTTCAGCTTTACGTCTGTTAGAACGTGAAGAAAAAAAAGAAGGAGAACTTATTAAAGCTCTCGAAATTGGAGAAAATAGTGGATTTGTTGAAGATTTTGACCCAAAACAACATTTGAAAGAATTACATCGTAAACACTTATGAGTAAAAATAAATATCGCATAAGCTAACAAGCGATTGAAGATTTAGAAAACATTTGGATTTATACTTTTAAAAAATGGACTAAAGAACAAGCAGACAGGTATTACGATTTAATAATGGCTGAAATAGATTTTATTTCGGATAATTATCTGATTGGAAAATCGGCTGAACAAACCCGAAAAAATTATCGTGTAACGAAAATTAAATCGCATCTAATATTCTACAGAAAAGTTGAAAATGAAATTGTAGAAATCGTTAGAATTTTACATCAGAGAATGGATATTAAAAAACAACTGAAATAAAAAACTGCACACAACACCATATTAAATTAATTGCTAGTTAGTGCCTACTTACTAAAATCTTATCAGATTTTTAGGTCAACAACGTTTGTTATATTTAATGTTAGGATTAAGCAATAAAATTGAAACAAATTTGTCGATGAATATATTGAACTTAAATTGTTAATAACTATATACAAAGTTGTTACTACTAATAAAAAACAAAATGAATTCAATTCTAAAATATATACTGCTTTCTTCTACAGTTCTAATTTTTGGTTTCTCAAATAAGTTTGTTAATTCAAAAACAGAACTTAAGTGTAATTTATTAGAAGCTTATGCAATAACACATAAAGAGTTAGAATTTGTAAAATGTGAAGAAGTAAAAAACAGTCAAATAATTTATAGAGCTACTTACAGAGTACGTGGAAATAAATCTAAAATAGTAGAAGATTTCCTTAAAGAAAATTATGGAATGGGAAATTTAAAATGGGCTTGTTGTGGATGGGACAATGCTGGTGTATACGGACAATTTGAACACCCAGAATTTGAGAAAATTGATCCTTATTGTTCTGCCGTTATTAGTATGTTTGCCTCTGGAGAAAAAATAGATAAATCAAAAAATACTATTAATTTAGAACACGACAGAGATAAAATTGAATATTTTACTGTAACAGTAGAATTAATTATAACGTAAAATATCTACGAGTAATAGTATGCAAAAGTGTTTATTTTAGCACAGTGCTATAATAACACTTAAGCTTTTTCTTTAGGGTTGTACATTACTATTATTTGTATGATGATAGCCAAAAGAACCAGAAAATAAATTTCAATTTGTGTAAACAACTCTACAGTATCTACAGCACGTTTACTAATTAACATTTGCCTACTTCCTTCATTCAACTGAATTTTTGATAAATCGCTAAGATTTGTCTTTATTTTTTTTAGTTGAGCAACAACTTTAGACTTGTTATTATGACCTGTACTTAAAAATTGACTTTCAGATTTTATTAACGTCTTAAGGTTATTTTTATAACTATCAAACACCTTTGTTTCTTGCGTTGTAAGTTTTGTTTGCTCAAACCTAGAAACCAAAGACTGCAGATTAGTGTTGACTTTTAAATTTTTATCTTTAAAAAAAGTAGAATCAGATACAGCAACTGCAATTTCTTTCTCCTGAACTAATTGGAGCATTTCAAAAATGAGATCATTTGCAATTAACCTGTCTTCATAAATTGTTACAACAGAATCACGAACACGCACAAAATTATTTTTGTCTATTAAATTTGTTGCAATTATTAAGACAAAAATCATTAAGATTCCTAGTATCCATTTTAACTTGTTGTAAAACGTCATATATGGCAATTTTTAGCGTGTAAAATCTATTGTAAATATACAAAAACCACTATAAATTACCAGCGGTAAATTATTACTAATTATGGCTTGCTTGTAAAGCTTAGCGTGTCTGTATTTACTACTTTTTTAATCGGCTTTTTATTACTATTTTAGATGTTAAAATGCGTAAGGTTATATAAACAAAACCATTAAAAATAATTAAACTAACCTAAGAATAATTAGATGTAAATGCCTTAGTTACAATTAAAAAAATGACAAAATACATTATAATTTTACTTTTAATTGTAACTTCTTGTAAAGGCGAGTCTAAAAAAGATAATAAGACTAAAGAAGTAAAAAGCGAGGTTATAAAAACTTCTTATTTTGAGCTTGTTAAGGCCAAAAAGCAAGATGGCTTATTAATTTTATTTCCCTGCTTTCCTTGCGATGCAGAAAACACATTGTCTGAATTTAAAATTGCCGAACTAAGTGTAAAAAATAACTATTCGGTTTTAGCAATGAATTTAAATCAACGTTTGTATTTAAACAAAAAAGAAAAACAAGAACTAGCAGACCAATTAGCAAGAATAATAAAGGAACATGGATTATCAAAAAAAAACATTTTCATAGGAGGGTTTTCAAGCGGAGGAAATGTAAGTCTGCTAATTAGCAATTACCTTGTGGTTCATAAAAGTGAAATTAAACCCAAAGGTGCTTTTATTGTAGATTCACCAATAGACCTTCTTGGTCTTTATACAACTGCAGAAAAGAATTTAAAGCTTAATTTTTCTGTGTCATCTGTTCAAGAATCTACTTGGATTAAGAATATGTTTGATGAAGAATTTGGAAATCCATCTACAGACCAGATAACTAAGTATGAGCAATATTCTCCCTATACATTTAAAACCGAAAATATTAATAATTTAAAAGGATTAAAAAATTTAAAAGTTAGGTTATATACAGAACCTGACGTAGAGTGGTGGAAAGAATATGCAAAAAATGAATATGAAGATTTAAATGCCTTTTACATTCAAAAATTATCAGAAAAGTTAATGATAGAATTTGGAGAAGATACTATTGAATTGATAAAAACAAAAAACCGAGGGTATAGAGCAAATGGAGAAAGGCATCCGCATTCCTGGGCAATAGTCAATAAAAAAGATTTAATTAATTGGATGCTAGAATAAAAAAATACCAGTAAAGTATAGCGCTAAACGTCCAACAACAAACAAGCAAACTCTTGTAACTCATAAAAAAAAGAAGAATGTCTATAACAACAGAATCAGAATTACTAGGAATGATAAAAGTTAGTGAAGTTGTTGGAACTACACTAAAATTAATGAAAGAGTATGCTAAAGTTGGTATGTCTACTAAAGAATTAGATGCTTATGGCGGAGAAATATTAAAGCGCTATGGAGCTAAATCTGCTCCTTATGAGACTTATGGCTTTCCTGGTTACGCTTGTATAAGTGTAAATAAAGAAGCTGCTCACGGTATTCCGTCTAAAAATAAAATACTAAAAGAAGGAGATTTAATAAATATTGATGTTTCTGCGGAGTTAAACGGATTTTGGTCAGACAATGGTGGTTCTTTTGTTATTGGTGAGGATATTCATAATCACCAACCACTTGTAGATGCTTCTAAAAATATATTACACAAAGCAATTACAAATATTAAAGGAGGAGTAAAAATAGCAGACATTGGACACTTAATAGAGTCCGAGGCTAAGAAATCTGGTTTTAAAGTAATTAAAAATTTAGCAGGCCACGGAGTAGGTAGAAGTTTGCATGAAGAACCTGAAAATATTTTGAATTATAGAGTTAGAACTAATCGTGAGAGATTTAAAAAAAATACTACCGTTGCAATAGAGACTTTTATCTCTACAAAATCTACTGTTGCTGTAGAGTTAAAAGATGGTTGGACTTTGGTTGGTAATAAAGGAGGATACGTAACACAGCACGAGCAAACAATACTAGTTACAGATAACACACCAATAATTTTAACAGAATCTAATGGTATGTGGAACTAGGTTTTGCTGAGTTCTTTTATAAGTGTAACCTAGTGTTTAGCTATTATAATTTTATTCAGTATTAATTTATAAAATAGAAGTTATTGCCTAATGAAGAACAAATTAAAAGAACACATAGTAAAATTAATTCCTCTTTCTGATAACGAGTTTAGTTTTGTGTTATCTCATTTTAATATTGAAAAATATAAAAAGAATGAGTTTCTTATTCAAGAAGGCGAAGATGTAAACCATTGTTATTTTGTTATTTCGGGACTCTTAAAATTAGTATTTAACGATGCAAATGGTAAACAACATATAGTATCTTTTGCAATGGAAGACTGGTGGGAAAGTGATTTTTTAGCCTATTTTGAGCAAACCAAAGCAAAAATGTCATTGCAATGTGTAGAGGATACTGAGGTGTATTCAATTAGTCTTAAAAATTATTATAAATTATCTTCTAAAATGCCTAAGATAGAGCGTTTTTTTCTTAAAAAATCTCACTCAGGACACATAGCCTCACAAAACAGGATTTTATCTTTTTTAACCTCAAATGCAAAGGAGCGTTATGTACAGTTGTTAAAGCAACAACCAATTTTGTTTCAAAGAGTACCTAAAACTCTTTTAGCTTCTTATTTAGGTGTGTCACGAGAAACACTTAGTAGGTTATCATCTTAAAAATTTCTTCTTTTTTATAATTGTGATGTTTATCACGCACCAACAATAGTATTATTTAAAATATTTGTGGTGTAATCACAAAACATAAAAACAGATGAAAAAACAAGTAATTAACCCTTGGCAATGGCAAAATGATAGAGGTTATGTACAAGCAGTTGAAGTAGCTAGGGCAGAAGGAACTTTATACATAGCAGGGCAAACAGCAATAGATTCTAATGGGAAATCTAGTGCTGAAGATATGAAAAGTCAAGTAAGTGCATCTATTAAAAATTTAGAACAGGTAATTAAAGATGCTGGTTATGAGTGTAAAAATATTGTTAGGTTAAATATATACACTACGTCTACAGAAGAATTTTTTTCTTGTTTTGATATTTTTCAAAATTGGATAACAAAACACAATATAAAACAAGCAAGTACTTTATTAGAAGTACAAAGTCTTTTTGAAACATTAAAGGTAGAATTAGAGGCTACCGTAGTAAGGTAATGTTTTTATAAATTAAACATTAAGTTGAGTAAAAACAAGTTGAAGTAAATACAATACAGCTAGAAAAATCAGACAAAATTTTGTTTAATGACTTATGAATAGCAAAGACGATTGCTAAGTATTTTTGTACATCTTAAATGGTACAATTTATATAAAGTGTGCCTGTAAGTAAATTACAGTCGCACTTTTTTATGCTGTATACCTTAAAAATGCACGTTAGGATACAAAAGTTTGACTAAGAGAAACATTTACGCCTGCTCTTATTTGTTACTTAGCAACACCAATTTTAAACAAACCACCAATGATAAATACGTCATACACTAATATTCTTTGTTTATTAGTATGCTTTACTCTAATTGTTTCTTGTAATACTAAAGAAGAACAAAAAGTGTATCAACCTAAAAACCCAAAAGGTAAATACATTTTAACTCCCAAGGCAAGTACTAGTCCTAATATAAACGGACCAACAGTGTTTGGCGTACGCCCAGGATCTCAGTTTTTATATAGCATACCTGTAACAGGAAAAAGACCAATGGAGTTTGCCGTAAAAGGATTGCCTGCAGGTTTAAAATTAAATACAGAAACAGGTGTAATAAGTGGTGTTATTAAAAATCTGCAAAAAAGAGATTATGCGCTAACATTTGTTGCTAAAAATAAAAAAGGAGAACAAAAAAAGAACTTTACAATTGTAGTGGGTGAAACCATTTGTTTAACTCCGCCTATGGGCTGGAATAGTTGGAACTGTTGGGGACCAGATGTTACACAAAAAAATGTAATTGCATCTGCGCAAGCAATGGTTAACAAAGGCCTAGCAAATTATGGGTGGAGCTATATAAATGTAGACGATGGTTGGCAATCTCACAGAGGTGGTAAACATCATGGTATTTTAGCAGATTCTGTCAAGTTTCCAAATATGCAGGCAATGGCAACTAAAATTCATGAAATGGGATTAAAAGTTGGTATTTATTCATCTCCGTGGGTAACTACATATGCAGGCTATATTGGTGGTTCTAGTGATACTAAAGACGGATATTGGGACCAAACAATGAACGATAAAAAACTAAAAAAGAAACGAACATTTACCAGAGTAGCTACATATACTTTTGATGAAAATGATGTGGCACAATGGACAGATTGGGGTATAGATTATTTAAAGTATGATTGGAACCCTAATGAGCCAGAAAGTACCATACGTATGGCTAATGCATTAATAAAGAGTAATAGAGACATTGTATATTCATTAAGCAACACGGCTCCTATAGAAAATGCAGCACTATTTGGCGAAATTGTAAATTGTTTTAGAACAGATGGAGATTTAAAAGATAGGTGGGGCGGAAAAGGAAGTCATAAAAGTATAAGAGATGAGTGGGTTGCACACAGAAACTGGTTAGAAAAAGGTTTTGCTGGCGCTCCAGGCCATTTTCCAGACCCAGATATGTTAGTTATTGGTGAGGTAAACACTAGAAGTAAAAATCCGCAACCGTCTCGCCTAACTGCAGATGAGCAATACTCTCACGTATCACTTTGGTCTTTATGGGCAGCACCATTATTAATTGGTTGCCCTATAGAAACTATGGATAAGTTTACGGTTAATTTAGTAACCAATTCTGAGGTATTAGCAATTCATCAAGATGAAGTAGCAATACCAGGAAAAACTGTTTTTTATGATGATACTATGGAGATTGTAGTTAAAGAATTATCAGACGGTAGCAAAGCAATTGGCCTTTTTAATCTAAAAAATAAAGAACAAACTATTACTGTAAATTGGGAGTTGTTAGGTATTTCTGGGCCTCAAAATTTTAGAGATGTTTGGAGACAAAAAGATATTGGAGAGTTTACCAATCAGTTTTCTGCTAGTGTACCTAGGCACGGAGTAATTTTTGTAAAAGTTACAACTGCTAAATAACCACAATTTATATGAAAATTATAACATCTATACTTTGCTTTTTGCCCTTTCTTTTATTTTCTCAATCTAATAAACCTAATATTGTTTTTTTGCTGGTAGATGATGTTGGTTGGGGAGATTTTGGCTGTTATGGTGCTACGTTTAATGAAACACCAAATATTGATAAACTAAGTAAAGACGGAATGTTGTTTGTAAACGGCTATGCAGCTAGTACCGTATGTTCTCCTAGTAGGGCAGCAATTTTGGCAGGTAAATACCCTGCAAAATTGAAACTAACAGACTGGATTGGTGGTCATAATTATGCATATGCTAAACTAGCAGTGCCAAACTGGAATAAGCAATTAGAACATAAAGAAAAATTACTGCCAGAGGTATTAAAAGAACAAGGCTACTCAACTGCTTTTTTTGGTAAATGGCATTTAATGCCTACAGGTAAGCAAAATTTTAATGAGCATTACCCAACAAACCACGGTTTTGATATAAACGTTGGTGGTAGAGAATGGGGGCAACCTAAAGGTAGAGGTAAATATTTTTCTCCTTTTGATATGCCTAATTTAGATAATGGTAAAAAAAACGATTTTTTAACCGACAAGTTAACCAACGCAGCAATAACGTATTTAGATACGGTATCTAAAAAAGATCCCTTTTTACTGTATTTTTCATATTACACAATACACGGTCCGGTTATGGCACCTAAGGCTACGGTAAAAAAATACAAGAAAAAATCTAGCACTTTTGTAAATACTAAAAACGAATATGTTAGTGCAACTAGGGCTGCAATGGTAGAAAGGTTAGATGTTAGTGTTGGTAAAATACTAGACAAGTTAAATGTGCTTGGTATTGCAAATAATACCATTGTTATTTTAACAGGAGATAATGGCGGTAATTATGACCAAACCACAAACGGGTTAAGAGGGTACAAGGGCTACGGGTATGAAGGCGGAGTAAGAGAACCTTTAATAGTAAAATGGGCCAATAATATAGCACCTGGCACTACATCTGCTGTACCGGTTATGGGAATAGATTTTTACCCTACAATTTTAGATATGGTTGGTGTAACAAATTACAATGCTAAAGAAATAGATGGCGAGTCTTTTTTACCAATACTTACTGGTGAAAAAAGTAAATTAAAACGAAAAAGTTTGTTTTGGCATTACCCACACTATCACAGAACAAAACCTTACGGATCTATTTTAGATAACAATTGGAAATTGCTAGAGTTTTTTGAAGACGGAAAATTAGAGTTGTACAACTTAACTACAGATCCTAACGAAACAACAAACCTTGCAAGTACTAATGTAGTCAAGGTACGTAAAATGAAAAAGAAGTTAGAGAAATGGAGAGCATCAGTAGGAGCACAAATGATGAAGCAAAACCCCAATTACAACCCGGCAAAAGAAGCTATAAGAGTTAAATAATATAAGTTTTAAAATGAGAAAAAAAATTAATAGTATCCTAGTCTGTTTACTACTTATTTGTGGTATGGCAACAGCCCAAAATAACAAAAAACAACCCAACGTTTTATTTATAATGGTAGATGATTTAAACGATTGGGTAGGAGCCTTTGGCGGAAACCAACAAGCCATTACACCAAATATAGATGCGTTAGCGGCAAAGGGTATGGTTTTTAAAAATGCTTATTGTTCTGCACCATTGTGTAACCCTTCTAGAACCAGTATTTTAACCGGATACCAGCCTAGTACTACTGGTGTCTATGGTAATAATGAAGTTTTTAGAGAAATGGAAGGCTTTGAAAGCACAGTAACATTACCACAATATTTTGAAGAAAACGGGTATGAAACTGCTGCGGCAGGTAAAATTTTTCATAATGCAAGAGGTGGTGGCAAAGAACCAAAAGAGGGTAGTGATCCAGGATCTTTTCAGCAAGAAAAAATAGGCAACGCGGGTACTGTATAT
Organism: Cellulophaga sp. RHA19; assembly: GCF_002813425.1. NCBI lineage: Bacteria > Pseudomonadati > Bacteroidota > Flavobacteriia > Flavobacteriales > Flavobacteriaceae > Cellulophaga > Cellulophaga sp. RHA19. The sequence goes on along the minus strand of NZ_PHUL01000001.1, from coordinate 3,597,138 downwards.
CCGTCAGAAGAAAATAGACATACTCATAATTTAAATTTAAAAGAAAACGGAGTTAAAGGTTCTTTTTTAAGGTCTTTTGACTGGTACGCAACAGATGTAAAAGATGAGGATAATAACGACTTTAAGTCGGCAGAGTATTGTGCAAATTTTATAAGTAAAGAACATACAAAACCATTTTTTGTTGCTTGTGGTATTTTTAAACCACACTTGCCTTGGTACGCCCCTAAAAAGTATTTTGATTTGTACAATTTAGATGATATTAAATTGCCAACTGTTTTAGAAAACGATTTAAATGATGTTGGTAGAATGGGGTATAATATGGCAAAAAAAGGAGTGCATAAATCCGTATTAGAATCTAATAACTGGAAACAAGCAGTTAGAGCCTATTTGGCAAATATTTCTTTTGCAGATGCTTGTGTAGGTCATGTACTAAATGCATTGCAAAAAAGTAAATATGCAGATAATACTATTATTGTTTTAATGGGAGACCACGGATGGCACTTAGGCGAAAAAGAACACTGGTCTAAAAATGTATTGTGGGAGCGTGCAGCAAAAACACCATTGCTAGTGGTAGACCCTAGATCTAAAAATGTAGGTGTTAGTACAAAAATTGTATCTCTGTTAGATGTTTATCCAACTTTAGTAGACATTTGTAATCTTCCAGAGAAAAAAGATTTAGAAGGGGTAAGTATAGCAAAATTATTGCAAAACCCTAATGCAAAATGGAGTAAAACAGCTTTAACATCTAAGGCCAAAGGCATACACTCTTTGCGTAATAATAACTACAGATATACAGTATATTCAGATGGTTTTGAAGAATTATATAACCATAAAAAAGATCCTAACGAATGGACAAACATTGCTAAAGACAAAGCAAGTAAGTCTATACTAATTCAATTTAGAAAACAACTACAGCAAAAGCTAAAATAATGCTTTTAAACGCATACCTACAATTGTTAAACTAAAGCAGACACAATTCTCTTTTTTTATGTATTATTTAGTGGTGTTAAATAACACCTATAAAATGAAAAATAGAATTACAGTTTTACTTTTACTTTTTTGTATTTATACTAAAGCACAAGATAAAAAGGAGCAACCTAATATATTATTTATAGCAATAGATGATATTAATGATTGGGTTTCTCCTTTAAAAGGGAATAAGCAAGCCATAACACCAAGTATGGATAAATTTACCAAACAAGGTGCAATGGTGTTTAAAAATGCTGTTTGTGCTGCTCCTATATGCGGACCGTCTAGATCCTCGTTATTATCTGGTTTTTTACCAAGTACATCTGGTGTGTATGGTAATGCGCATAATATGTTGTATTCAGATATTGTAAAACAGAATGCAACCTTGCCAGAGTACTTTTCTAAAAACGGATACCACACATTAGCAAACGGTAAAATATTTCACAAACACGGTACTGCAAACGGAACAGATTTTGGTCATTGGGCGTTTAATGAGTTTGCACGTGCTCGTAGGTATAATAACGACCCAGTAGATAAAAGCAAGTATACTTCTTCAAAGGCAGGTATTATAAATGGTGTAAAAGATGAAAATTTTAAAAACAAGAATGCAAAACTAAGTTGGGGACCAACCACAGATACTTTTAAAGAAACCGTAGATTATAATGTAGCAGATTGGGCAAAGTCGCAATTACAAAGAGATTTTGATAAGCCTTTTTTTATGGGAGTAGGTTTTATTAAACCTCACTTACCTTGGATAGTGCCACAAGAGTTTTTTAATTTATATAAGCTTGATGATATAGTACCACCTGTTGTAAACGAAAACGACTTAAATGATATTTTAACACCAGAAGGCAAACAAGCGTATGAGCCTACAAAAGAATACAAATGGGTTAAAAAGCACAGACTAGAAAAAGAGGCAACTAGAGCATACTTAGCTAGCATATCTTATGTAGATGCTTGCTTAGGAATTGTTGTAGATGCTTTAGAAGAAAGCAAGTACGCTAACAATACTATTGTTGTGGTTTGGGGAGATCACGGTTGGCACTTGGGAGAAAAACAACGTTACCTTAAAAATACAACTTGGTTAGAGGCCGTAAAGACACCATTATTTGTGCGTGTACCTGGTATGAAAAAGGCAATTGTTGTAGATAAAAACGTAAGCTTAATAGATTTGTACCCTACGTTAATAGAATTAAGTGGTTTACCCCAAAAGCAAAATTTAGACGGCCATAGTTTTGCTAGTTTAATTAATAATCCCAAAGCAAAATGGGACTACCCAGGAATAACTATTACTCAAGATGGTACATCTGTATTACTAGGCAAATGGCATTATATGACAACTGTTACAGGAACAGAACAGTTATATAATATAGATGAAGATCCGTTAGAATGGAAAAACTTAATTACTAACAAAAAGTACAACCATATAGTAACCGATTTAAAAAAATGGGTTCCTGTAAAAAGAAAAAAGTCTAGTAAACTTCGATTTAAAAAAATGAAGAATTACGTAGATGCACCAGCAGACCCTACAATTAAACCAACCAGAAACTTAGATCAATTAAACTAATATTTAAGAAATGGCTAACAGAAGAAATTTTATTAAAAAAGCAGGTTTAGGTGTTGCTGGCGCAAGTATATTAAGTTGCTCTTCTACAACTAAAGTTGCTGTAGAAAAATCTGAAGACGATTACTTATCCGCTAGCAAAGTAAAGGGATCTAGTGCAATAGAAAAAGTTATTTTAAAAGTTGAAGCACCTTTGTTTTGTCCGTACCATAGTATATCTACTCCAGAGGAAAAAGGTGGCGGAGCTCATTATTATAAAAGTAGTGCATTTACACACAATCCGTTTACCATTGCAGCTTCAGGGATGTCTGGTTCTCCCATTATTGTAGATGCCAATGGTACGTTTGTGGGCTTTATGACCACTTTTGGTTATGAAAATAGTACGTTTAGTTTTGATGGTGTAGAAACGCTAACCATTATCGTACCAGAAGGTCAGGAGTTATTTGTAAAAGAATCTGGTGATGGTGATGCAGCTTGGAAAGCGTATAACAGAGAAATGATGAAACGTCTTAATTTTAAGCCGTTAACTACAAATTACCCTAGTTTTTGGAGTGATGTTGAATACTGTACTTGGGTAGAACAAAAATATGTATCAAAAGAAAGGTACGGACATTTTAATTTACTAACGCACAACTTTGTTAAGGACTATTTAGATAAAATAGTGGAGTATGGGTATCCCAAAGGTAAAATGACCTTAGATCATGGTTGGGGCCAGTTCCCTGATGGCACTATAAATTCTGGTTTTGGTACTTGGCATCCAGACCCAAAAAAGTTTCCAGACTTTGAAAAAACAATGGGAATGATTAATGAAAAAGGATTTACACCCGGACTTTGGATTGCGTTTCCTAAAATTCATCACGCTAGTAGTATTGCAAAAAAATACCCAGATATGCTAGGTAGTTGGTCATCTAGTGGAAAAGTAAATAAAACCACTGCAGAACGTTGGTTAAACCCTAAAGCAGATATTTTTGAATATGCATCAGAAGTTATATATAGGTTTTATAAAATAGGGGTAAAAAAGTTTAAGATAGATATGTCTTACAACACAAAATCAGATATGTTGCATATACATAAAGAGTTGTATCGCGCAGCAAAAGCAATAGACCCAACTATAGAAATGGAATTTCATGTGCCAGATATATTTTTTACAAAATTTACAGACGTAACTAGAACTAATGATGTTTGGTTAAATGATAAATACAACTGGCCTGCACGTGTAAAAACACATTATGAGGTTACTTATAAATCTTCGCCAGGACGCGGAATAAATATAGACCATATTGGCGGTAATGATACGGGAGCTATAACAGAAGCCAAGTTTTTACAGCATTTAGAAATGTATAAAGGAAAAACGGGGTATCCTTTAGTTTCTGTTTTGCCTCATCATTATGGTAAAAAATGTGTAGCTGCTACAGGAGATTATTTATGGGATTACCATAAGGGAGAACGTAAGTTTATTTCAGATTTCTATTAAAAAAATATAACTATGGCTTTATTAAAAAACTTTTTGTTTTTTCTGTTTTATACGTTATGTGTTATTAAAATGCAAGGGCAGGACACAGGTAGAAGTATTTTGGATATAAATGATAATTGGAGCTTTGTAAAGTCGCCAAAAGGTACATTAAAAGTTAAAGGTGGTTGGGAAACAGTTGCTATACCTCACTCATTTAACCGTTCTGATATGCACGAAGGCGAAGGGTTTTACGAAGGTGTTGGCTTGTATAAAAAAACAATAAAAGCTCCTTTAAATTGGAAAAGTAAACGTGTGTTTATAAGATTTTCTGGTGTTGGTCATGTAACGGATATATATGTAAATGATGTGCATGTTGGGCAACACAAAGGATCTTTCAGTGCTTTTGTTTTTGATATTTCTCCATTTTTAAAATTTGGAGAAGCTAATACTCTAATGGTAAAAGCAGATAATACAGCAAGAGAAGATGTTATTCCTGTAAATCATAATTTATTTGGAATTTATGGAGGAATATATCGTCCGGTTAAATTAATTATTACCAAAAAATTAAATATAACAACTACAGATTACGCCTCAGCAGGAGTTTATATAAAACAAAAAAATGTTAGCAAATTAAAAGCAGATCTACAGGTAGAAACTAAGCTAGAGAATACGTTTAGAAATAAACAAAATGTAACGTTAAAAACTACGGTGTACAATGCACATAAAGAAGTAGTTACCCAAGATTTAAAACAAATACTTGTTTATCCGCAAGGCAGGCAATCATTTCATCAAAACCTAACAATAAAAAATCCTCATTTATGGCAAGGCATTTTAGATCCTTATTTGTATAAGGTTAAGGTTACTGTTTTAAATAATAAGGAAGAGGTTTTAGATGAAATTATACAGAAAATAGGCTTTAGAACTATTGAAATTATTGCAGGTAAAGGATTGTTTTTAAACGGAAAAAAATATCCAATGTATGGTGTTAATAGGCATCAAGATTTATTTAAACAAGGTAATGCACTAACTAAAGAGCAAGAAAATAGAGATATAAAATTAATAAAAGAAGTTGGTGCAACTACTGTACGGTTAGCTCATTATCAGCAGTCAGAACATTTTTACTCTAAATGTGACAGTATAGGTTTTTTAGTTTGGGCAGAAATTCCGTTTGTGAACAAAACACGTAAAAAAGAGTATGATAATGCCAAGATGCAAATAACAGAATTAGTTAAACAAAACTTTAACCACTCTAGTATTTATACTTGGGGTACTCATAATGAGGTTTGGGCAAAAACTACATCAGACTATGCGCCAGTTTTAATTAGAGATTTAATTGATATAGCTAAAACTTTAGATCCAGACCGCTATACTGTTGGAGTTTCTGGAAAGCCAGATATTGAGGATCCTGTGAATTTAAATACAGATATTCACGGCAATAATAGATATTTTGGTTGGTACCAAGGAAAAAGTGCGGCAGATTTAGAGTCTTGGTTGGCCAACTTAAAGCTTAACTATCCAGATTTAAAAGTTATTTTATCTGAGTATGGTGCAGGTTCTAATATTTATCAGCAAACAGATATATTACCAAAAAAAATAGATCCTAAAGGTCAGTTTTTTCCAGAATCTTACGCAAATAGACTACATGAAACTCAGTGGGGAATTATAAAAAATGACAATTACTTAATAGGAAGTTATGTATGGAATATGTTCGATTTTGGCTTGCCATTATGGTCCAGAGGAGGTATTACAAAACGCAACCATAAAGGATTAGTCACTTTTGATAGAAAAACTAAAAAGGATGTATTTTATTGGTATAAAGCTAATTGGAACCCAGAGCCAATGATTTATATATCAGACAGGCGTTTAGTTAATAGAACTAAGCCAGAGACAGACATACACGTGTATTCTAATCAGGAACATATAGAGTTATATGTAAACGGAAAAAAAGTAACTACAGAGCAACAAGGTAAAACCAGTGTTCATTATATATTTAGTAAAGTACAACTTGAAAAAGGTAAAAATAGAATTGTAGCAAAAGTAAAAAATAACAATCAAGTGCTTAAAGATGAAGTGCTATGGAATCTAAAAAATAAATAAAAATACCTAAAATGAATATAAAACAGATATTATTTAGTGCAGCAACATTGGTTTTTGTTGCAAACAGTATGGCGCAGAAAAAGCCTAATTTAATTATTATACACACAGATGAGCATAATTTTAGAACCCTAAGTTGCTATCAAAAACTATTGCCAAAAGAGCAAGCATTTATTTGGGGTAAAGGCAATAACTCTGTTACTCCAAATATTGATAAAATTGCAGATGAAGGTGCCATTTGTACAAGTTACTATGCTTCTTCTCCTGTATGCACACCATCTAGAGCATCGTTAGTAAGTGGTTTATATCCACAGGCAACAGGTGCACCTAAAAATGGGTTACATATTAGTGAAGATATACCAACATTTGCCACAATTTTAAAAGATAAAGGCTATGCAACTTCTTATGTAGGTAAATGGCATTTGGCAGGTCATGACAAGTATACTTTTGGAATAAAATACAAAGCTGGTTTTGATGATAATAGATATATGATGCGTGGTGGCCATGCTCCGTATTTTAAAATAACGCCAAACGGATTAAAAGGAATTAATGAAAAAGCAGCGGCTAAATTACCAGAAGATGAAGTTGTACACTTAACAGATTATTTTACAGACAAAACATTAGAGATTTTAGAGAGAGATAAAAACAAGCCTTTTGCATTAATGCTTTCTATACCAGATCCTCATACACCAGATTATGCCAAACCACCATACAATACAATGTATAAAGATTTAACAATACAAGCACCAAGAACAATGGCAGCAGAGTACACAGCAATAAAACCATCTTGGGCAATTGGTAGCGAAGATACTAATGAAGCAACGGGTAAAGCCTCGTTTAAAAAACAAAAAGAGGCCTTAAAACAATACTTTGGTATGGTGAGTCATATAGATGATAGTGTAGGGCGTATTTTAAAGTTTTTAAAGGATAACAATTTAGAAGAGAATACAATAATTGTATTTACATCGGACCACGGAGATATGTTTTTTGAGCACAACCGTAGAAATAAAGGAGTGCCTTATGAGGCTTCTGCAAGAATCCCTTTTGTAATTAGATATCCAGAAAAAATTAAAGCAGGTAAGGTAATTAATACCGCATATACTAATGTAGATTTTACACCTACTATTTTAAGTTTAATGAATGTAAGTACAGATGCATCTTTTCATGGTAAAGACACATCAAAAGATTTTTTAAGTAGAAAAAAAGAAATTACAGATGTAGACAGGTTAACCTATTACGCAAAAAGCGGTGGCTGGTGGGTTACTGGTGTTACAGATAGGTACAAACTAGTGTTAGATAAAAAAGAAAAACCATATTTATACGATCTAGAAAAAGATCCAGACGAACTAATAAATTTTTATAATGATGCTGCTTATAAAAGTATAAAAGATAAAATGCAAAAAGAGTTACTGGCGCAATTAATACAATATAAAGAGCCAGGGTTAAATGGTACAAGCGGAAGCGCTTACAGACTTAAATAAGTTAGTTTTTTATTTTCTGTTGGGCATCAAAAAAGGAGTTTTCTTTTTTTGATGCTTTTTTGTCTTTAGTAGTAATTATACTTAGAACTACAAACTATTTATTAAGGAGCACACACTTTTTACTGTTTTTAGTGAATTTTAGTTTATTAAAATCAATTAAGATTATGCTTCAGCTTACAACTAACTTTAAATTTTTACTACTCCCTATTATTAGTGTTTTTCTCTTTTTTAGTACAGAAGGATTTAGTCAGTCTAAAAAAAACAAAAAGAAGCCTAATATCATTTACATAATGGCAGATGATTTGGGTTACGGTGATTTAAGTAGCTATGGACAACAAAAAATTAACACACCCAATATAGATGCGCTTGCTGCAAATGGAATAAAATTTACACAGCATTATAGTGGTTCTGCTGTGTGTGCACCATCTAGATCCTCACTAATGACGGGTCAGCATACTGGACACACATTTGTACGTGGTAACAAAGAAGCTGGTAATGATAAAAAAGGACAAATTCCGTTGCCAGACAATGCTTTTACTATTGCAGAAATGCTACAACAGGCAGGTTATAAAACAGGTATGTTTGGCAAATGGGGCTTAGGTTTTGGTACAGGAGATCCAAATAATCAGGGTTTTGATGAGTTTTATGGTTACAATGATCAAAAACTAGCACACCGTTATTACCCTCCATATTTAAATCATAATCAAGAAATAGATTTTTTAGTAGGCAATAACTGGATTAATACACAAACCTATGCACAAGATAAAATACAAGATGCAACACTTAACTTTATTGAAGAAAATAAGGATAAGCCTTTTTTTGCATATGTGCCTTTTGTATTACCACACGCAGAGCTAATATCACCTAAAGACTCTATACTAGCTAAATATACTGGTAAGTTTAAAGAGGTTCCTTATACGGCAGAAGACAAGTACTCATCAGACTATGGTCCTGATATTGTAAAATATAAGTATTGTACACAAGACACACCGTATGCTGTTTTTGCATCTATGGTAGATAGGATGGATGTTTACGTTGGCCAAATTGTAGCCAAGGTAAAGGAGTTAGGGTTAGAAGAAGATACTATTATTATGTTTACAAGTGATAATGGTCCGCATGATGCTGGTGGAGCAAATCCAGATTTTTTTAATAGCGCAGCTGGTTTTAGAGGAATTAAAAGAGATTTGTATGAAGGTGGTATAAGAGCTCCATTTATAGTCTCTTGGCCAAATAAAATAAAAAAAGGAACAGTAACCAATCACATTTCTGCTTTTTGGGACGTAATGCCAACCTTGGCAGAAGTTGCAGCAGTTCCAAAACCAAATACAACAGACGGAATATCATTTTTGCCAACCCTGTTAGCTAAAAAGAAACAAAAACAACACCCTTATTTGTATTGGGAGTTTAATATTAAAAACGGACGTAAAGCTGTTAGAAAAGGAGATTGGAAAGCAGTTGTTTACAATGTAAATAAAAGTGGAGAAACAGAGCTTTATAATTTAGCTTCAGATCCATCAGAAAGTAAAAATGTTGCTAGTAAGCATCCAAAAATTGTAGCAGAAATGCAACAAATAATGAAAGTTGCACATACAAATTCTAGTGTTTTTCCTATCAACTAAAACAGATTATAAATACATCAAACTATACCAAAAAAAACCAATGAGTAATGAGTAAATTTTATTTTAACGAAGAACAAGATTTTTATGATGCTATTGTTGTAGGCACAGGAATTAGTGGCGGATGGGCAGCAAAAGAGCTTTGTGAAAATGGCCTTAAAACTTTAGTGCTAGAGCGTGGTAAAATGGTAGAACATATTAACGATTATACCACAGCACATTTAGATAGTTGGGATTTTCCTAACGGAGGAAAATTAACTAGAGAACAAAAAGCACAGCAATTAAAGCAAACTAGAACAGGGCGTGTTAATAACGCAGATGTAAATAATTGGTTTGTAAATGATATAAAGCACCCGTATACAGAGACAAAACCTTTTGACTGGGTACGTGGTTACCACGTTGGCGGTAGATCTATAATGTGGGGAAGGCATAGTTACAGGTGGAGTGAGATTGATTTTGAAGCAAATGCTAAAGATGGTCACGGTGTAGATTGGCCTGTGCGTTATAAAGATATTGCTCCTTGGTATGATAAAGTAGAAACGTACATTGGTGTATCTGGAGAAAATTTAGGTTTAGAACAATTGCCAGACGGACAGTTTTTACCTATGATGGAACACAACTGTGTAGAACAACATTTTAGAGATGGTGTTGGTAAAAATATGGATGGTAGAGTGGTAACTGCCGGCAGAATAGCGCACATTACTGGAGATAAAAAATTTGAAGGTCGTACCAAGTGTCAGTTTAGAAATCGTTGTACACGTGGTTGCCCATTTGGAGGATATTTTAGTAGTAACTCATCTACTTTACCAGCAGCAGAACGTACTGGGAATATGACTTTAAGACCAGATTCTATTGTGTCTGAGGTAGTTTATGACCCAAATACAAAAAAGGCGAGTGGTGTAAAAGTGATAGACAGACTTACCAAGGAGGAATATGTTTTTAAGGCAAAAGTAATTTTCTTGTGTGCATCCTCTATGGCATCGGCATCAATATTATTACAATCTAAATCAGATCGTTTTCCTAACGGATTAGGAAATGATTCTGACCAGGTAGGAAGAAACGTTATGGATCATCATTTAGGAACAGGAGCAAGTGGAACTATAGATGGTTTTGAAGATAAATATTATAAAGGAAGACGTCCTGGTGGTATTTACATTCCTAGATTTAAAAATTTAGGAGGTACATCTAACAGTAAAGATTTTATAAGAGGTTATGGTTACCAAGGAAGTGCCAGTCGTAAAAACTGGAAAGATGCCGTGGCAGAACTTACAATGGGAGCACCATTAAAGGATGCTATTTTAAAACCAGGAGGTTGGACAATGGGTGTTGGTGGTTTTGGAGAAATACTACCATACCAAGACAACCGTATGTTTTTAGATTATGATAAATTGGACGAATGGGGGTTACCAACAGTAAATTTTGATGCAGAAATTAGAGATAACGAGCATAAAATGAGAGAAGATATGGTAAACCAAGCTACAGAAATGCTGAAAAAAGCAGGTTTTAAAGATATTAAAGCTAGAAACGGTAAGTATAATATGGGACACGGTATACATGAAATGGGTACAGCTCGTATGGGTAAAGATCCAAAAACATCTGTAGTAAATGCACATAACCAAATACACGCAGTACCAAATGTATATATTACAGACGGGGCTTTTATGGCATCTGCAAGTTGTGTAAATCCGTCTTTAACATATATGGCTTTTACAGCAAGAGCAGCAAACCACGCAGCACAAGAACTTAAAAAAGGAAACTTATAATGGACAGAAGAAAAGCATTAATGCAAATGGGAATGTCTTTAGGCTATGTGGTAGCCGTGCCAACTTTTGTAAGCATATTACAGGGGTGCGCAGACAAAAAAGAAGAAGCTTGGAAACCAACGTTTTTTACAGCTGAGCAAGGTAGTACTTTGGTTCATGTGGTAGATTCTATTTTACCCAAAACTGATACTCCTTCTGCATCAGAGGTAAACGTGCATGTATTTTTAGATGGCTTTGCTGGCAACGTTATGGATGCAAAGCAACAAGGCGATTTTAAAAACACCTTAGATGCAATGGCACAGAGTGCGCTAGCTAAGTCCAATAAAAAAGAAGTAGCAGAATTAACGCAGGAAGATGTGGAACCTGTTGTAAGACAGTTTTTAGAAGCAAAAGGAAAGGAAAATGCTTTTGCAAAAAAAATTAGAGAATTAACTATTTGGGGCTATAAATGCAATGAGTATGTAGGAGAAAAAGTATTGGCCTATTTACCTGTTCCAGGAGAATATATAGCTTGTGAAAGTGTAGAAAAATTAACTAAAGGCAAGGCTTGGTCTATTTAACTAATGCTAATTAAACTTATATGAAAAGAAGAAACTTTATACAAAAGTCTGCCTTATCTGCTAGTGCACTAACATTAGGAGGTTCTGTAGCTTATGCCGCAAATAAACAGCAGAAGATTATAAAACCTACTTTTAATTTAAAATATGCTCCACACTTAGGTATGTTTGAAAATAGTGCAGGTAAAGATCCAATAGACCAATTAAATTTTATGGCAGACCAAGGATTTACTGCTTTTGAAGATAATACAATGCGTAAAAGAGATGTTGCTTTGCAAGAGAAAATGGCACGTACAATGCAGAAAAGAGGTTTAGAAATGGGTGTTTTTGTAGCTGTTTTTTTAAAAGAAGGTAATGTAGCTTCTGGAGATAAAAATGCACAAGAAGCTTTTTTAAAACATTGTAAAGAGTCTGTAGAAGTAGCAAAAAGAGTAAATGCCAAGTGGATGACAGTGGTTCCTGGTAACATTGCAAAAAAAATAAGAGGTGATTACCAAACAGCAAATGTGGTAGAGACCTTAAAACGTGCGTCTGCTATTTTTGAACCTCATAATTTAACAATGGTTTTAGAGCCATTAAATTTTTATAATCACCCAGGAGCGTTTTTAACAGATTCTCCGCAGGCATATAATATTTGTAAAGCTGTAGACTCTCCGTCTTGTAAAATTTTGTTTGACATATATCATCAACAAATACAAGAAGGTAATTTAATACCTAATATGGAAGCCTGTTGGGATGAGATTGCATACATACAAATAGGAGATAATCCTGGGCGTAATGAGCCCACTACAGGAGAAATAAATTACATTAATGTGCTTAAGTTTATAAACGATAAAAAGTACAACGGCATTCTAGGTATGGAACACCGTAATTCTAAACCAGGAAAAGAAGGTGAAAAAGCAGTAATAGAAGCTTACAAAAAAGTAGATAGCTTTAAGTAAAAACAGAATAAAATGAAGAGAAGAAACTTTTTACAGAAATCTGCACAAACAGGAGCTTTGCTTACCTTGGGTAGTTTATTGCCTAATACTATGTTAGGAATGCCTTTTACCAAAACAGAATCTGACTTATTTTTTAAATTGTCTTTAGCAGAATGGTCTTTTCACCGAGCTATAAAATCAGGAGAAATGGATCATTTAGATTTTGCTGCCAAAGCGCAAAGTTTTGGTTGTACAGGTGTAGAGTACGTATCTAACTTATTTAAAACTAAAGCAAAAGATAAAGAGTACTTAAAGCAAATGAATTCTAGAGCAGCAGATGCTGGTGTAGAAAATGTTTTAATAATGATAGGTGGCGAAGGTGGTTTGGCTCATTTAGATACAAAAGAGCGTTTAAAATCTATAGAAAAGCATTACAAATGGATTGATGCGGCTCATTTTTTAGGTTGTAAAACGGTACGAGTAGACTTAAGGGGCGGAACAGATAAAAGTGATGCTGCAAAAGCCTCGGCAGCTTCTTTAGCAACATTAGCAGGTTTTGCCAAAGGTTCTAATATAAATGTGGTTGTAGAAAATCACGGAGGTTTTTCATCAGACGGTGTATGGCTCTCTAATGTAATAAAGCAAGTAGGTTTGGCTAACTGCGGAACGTTACCAGATTTTGGTAATTTCTGTATAGAAAAAGATAAAGATAAAAATTGTTTATCGTCTTATGATATGTATAAAGGGATGAAAGAGTTATTGCCCTTTGCAAAAGGTGTAAGTGCTAAAAGTAGAAATTTTTCTGCTGATGGTGCAGAGGCTGATATAGATTTTTATAAAATAATGAAACTTGTTAAAGAGTCAGGATATACTGGTTTTGTTGGTATAGAATATGAGGGAACTTTACTATCTGAAGAAGAAGGTGTGCAAAAAACAAAAGATTTGCTGCTAAAAGTAGCAAAACAATTATAAGATTATTGTTTGTTTTAAGTTTAAAATGAAGGCTAGATACTTGTTATTTAGTCTTCTTTTTTGTTCCTTTTAATTTATGAGTAAAACTTAAAATAACATAACGACCTAGACTTTCAGATTCTGTTTCTTCAAAATAATTTATGGTACTTCTTCTTGCTATATTTATATTTTTATCTAATAAATCTATCAAAACCAATTTTAATAAATTACTTCTGTTTTTATTTAGGGCGTAAGAAACTGTGGCATTCCATAACGGTAGTTTTTGGTTAGACTCAAATTTATCATCAACAAAAACAAGATAATCTAACTGTGTATTAAAGCTTAGTTTTTTAGTAAAGTCCTTATCAAACATTACAAAATATTGTTGCTTAGTATATTTACGGTCTAAGTTGTTTTCTATAGAAAAAGTGGTGTTGTTTGTACTGTATGTTGCACCTGCTTTAACGTCTAAAGTACTTTTATTACTATTTTCTAAAAGTAAGCTAAGCATAATATCTGTAGACTTTACTTTGTTGGTTTGTAAGTTAACAATAGAATTTACGCTGGTGTAGGTGTTTTTGTTTTTAAAAGTATACCTAAGTCCAATATCTTTTAGTTTTTGACCAAAGCTTAAACTATTACTAAAACGTTCTTTTTTACCACTATTTTGGTAACTAATAGTTTTTACATAATCATCATCTATGGTAACGCTTCTAATAATTGCATCTGTTGTATTTTGATAATCAAACCTGGTATTAAAACTTAAGTCAGATTTAAAGTTATGCACTACAGTATTTATGGTAAATGCATTTGTTTTTTCTGCATTTAAATCAGGGTTTCCTTTTCTAATGTTATATGGGTTTATATCATTAATAACCGTAGAGCTTTGAAAACTATTAGGGTTGCGCACAAATTTTTTGTAATTAAGTCTATATTTTTGACCTCTAACAGGCTTGTAAACAATATTTGCCATAGGATTAACATACAGTTTGTTAGAGACAATGTTTGTTTCTGTTAATACGCCAAATGTTCTGCCAAGTTCTTGTAATTCTATAGCAGCATAGGTATTTAGTTTACCAGGACTGTAGCTATGTACAAGTCTTGTTTGTGCACTATTTTCTATATGCTTGTATTTGTAGGCAAGTAACTCATCTTTAGTGGTTGTACCTATTGTAGTTTTAGCCTGATGAACATCTTCGTTATTTGTTCTGTTTCTTAAATAAGTCTCTAATTTTGCATAATGGTTGTTGCCTAAGGGCTCTGTATATTTAAAGTTGAGGTTTACCATAGTGGTTAAAAACTCTTCATCTCTAATTGCATTAATAGTACTAGAGGTAGGGTTATCTGTGTTTTGTCTTCTTGTAATTAGTGTTGTTTGGTTATTTAACCTGTTAGAGTTGTTTGCTGTTGTTTTTAAACCAACATTAAAACTACGTCCAAGTTTTGCTAAACGTTGGTAAAAATTAATAGTAACGTCTCCAATGCTTTTATCTCTTTTATTATTAGATGCTGCTATATTAGAGGTAGCCAATTCATTTAATTCATTAAAATAAAAACCATCTCTATTGGTTATGTAATCAACATTATCCTTGGTAAACTTTCCTTTAATTAACAAGCTATTGTTTTTGTTAGACTTGTTTTTATAATCAAAATTTAGATTGTAGTTATTAGAGCTGTTATTAAAAGTGTTCTCTGTTCTAAAATCAAAATTAGAGTTGTTAGAAAAATTTATTCGTTTAGTTTTAGAGACACCTTCATTGTCAGACAAATTGTAAAAAAAATCTATATTTAAAGATTCTTTATCTTTAAACTCGTGACCAATATTTATACCTGCAACACCTGTTTTTAAGTATCCGCTTAAGCTTTTGTTTTTTTGATTGGTTTGGTCATCATCATCAGAGTCGTCTGCAATACCATTTGCATTTTTTAAAAAGCCTTGTATATTAGAACCAGTAATGTTTATGTTGTTTAATTTCCCAATTACAGAAAACTGAGTTTTAGATGTAAACTTATTGTAGTTAAGGTTGCTAAAATACTTACTATCTAACCCCATACCTGCAGATACTTTGCCAAAACCATTATTCTTTTTTGTTTTTTTAAGAGTAAAGTTTATTACCATTTGTTTGTTGCCATCATCTACACCTGTAAGTTCAGACTCATCACTTTTTTTATCTATAATTTCTATATTGGCTATTGCATCTGCAGATAAATTTTTTAAAACAATAGATGGGTCACCACCAAAAAATTCTTTACCATCTACCATTATTTTAGCAACCTCATTACCTTGAGCGTTAATATTTCCATCAGCATCAATTTCTAATCCAGGTAGTTTGGTTAGTAATTCTTCTAAATTATCATCAGGATTTGTTTTAAACGAGTTTGCGTTGTAAGCTATAGTGTCTTGTTTTATTTGTATAGGTACAACAGCAGTTAATGTTATTCCGTCTAAAGCAAATGAATCTTCCTTAAGTACAATTGTGTTAAGGTCTAACAAGCTAGTTTTAAAATTAATGTTTTTAGAAAAAGACTCAAACCCCATAAATGAAATTTGTAAAATGTAGTTTCCTTCCTTTGCTTTATCTAAATTAAAATAACCAGTACTATTTGTAATAGTATAATCTACATAAGTAGAATCTGTTGGGTTTAGTAGCGTGACTGTTGCAGCTTCTATAGGCTGGTTGTTTTCTTCTGTAACTTTACCTGTAATACCACTTTTAGATTGTGAAAAAGCAGTTGTAAAAGAAAGAAAAAGAATAAAAATATAACTAATTGTGGTAAAAAATCCTCTTTTAGGCATAGACTATTTGGTTGTAGTATCAATTAAAAAAATAGTATTGGTTATGTACTATGAGGTCAAATATAATAAGTTAATACTGCCTGTATGTAGCTAAAAATAAATTAGTTTTTTTATTGATAAGGACATGGACAAGGGTCTTTTTTGTTGATTTACTGGTAAATACATTTTATTTATTTGTAAGTACAATCCTACTAAATGTTATAGGTAGATTTGTAGTACAAATAAATAACAACTTTAATTTTTTTACTATGATGAAAAACAATTTAAACAGTTGGGTATACTACCAAGCTCCTAAATTTAATAATTTAAGAGTTAAAAGTATTTTTTTAGGGCTATTAGCAGCAGGTTTTATTTCTTGTTCAAATGATGATTTACAAGACCCTGTATCATTAGATAATTCTAGTGCTCTTTTAGATGAGGGCACTAGTGTAAAAGTTTTATTGCTTAAAGAAAAAGATTTTTACACACCACCAACTAGTTATACAGTAACAAAAGATTTAGTTACAGATTACGGAGTAGACAAAATTTTTAGTACAGATGATAGTCAAAAATTTCAAAAAGCAATTGATGATGTTTCAGCTAAAGGAGGTGGCAAACTACTAATACCAAAAGGTAATTATTCTGTATCTAATGTAAAACTAAAATCTAATGTACATATTATTGTAAGTGACGAAGCTGTAATTAGACCATCTATTAGGCCTAATACAGATAAAAACTACGCAATGTTTACCTTTGGTAAAGAATCTGATGTAATTAAAAACGTTAGTTTTAGTAGTGCATCTTCAAATAAATTTATTGTAGATTTAACCAAGGCTAACAATCCAAATGTTGCCGTGTTTAACTTTAATAATGTAGATAATTTTTCAATATCAGACTTTAAAATATTAGATAAGTTAACCAAGTTCTCCTCTGTTACTATGGGAATTACAAAGTTTAATGACAAATATTTTTGGCCTAGAAATGGTGTTGTTAAAAATGCCAATACATTAAACTCTGACTACGGTTATGGTCTAGTGCAAGTACAAGCAGCAAAAAATGTTTTATACAAAAAACTTAAAGGTACTGGTGGTGTAACATTAAGGTTAGAAACTGGCTGGACATTTATGAACGACTTACAAAAAGGAGGAGTAGAAGATATGTTTGGAGAAAATATTTCTTGTACCAATGGTAATGCAGCAGTTATGGTTTCTCCGCATGCTATGCATAACGGTAAAGTATATGTAAATGGTATAACAGCTAATAGTTGTGGCTTTGCTGTACGTTTAGAGGGTGGCTTTGTTTCTAAAAAATACTCAACTCCAGGGTTAACAAAAGGTACTTTTAGCAACGTAACAATTAGTAATGTTAAGGCTACTTACGGTAACAAAGAAGCTCAGTTAAAGCCTAAACATTATAAGTATATGCCATGTAATTTAAGAAGTTTAATAAATGAGAATCCTATTGTAGCTGAAGGAGAATCTTATAACGGACCATCTATAAGTGCAATAGTAAACACGCCAAATTATACAGTTAATTTAGATGAAAATAGTGTAGAAGGTATTGGCTTTGTAGAAGATTATGTAATAGTAACAGATGAACAAGCTAAAACAAGCGAACAATGTAATTAATTAAGAATGTGTTTTTAATAATGGCTCTTAAATGAGTATTTAGTTTTAATTAATTAAACCAGAACATATATATGTTCTGGTTTTTTGTGTAAAAAGTATGTAGCTTTAACTAGTAATGTGCGTTTAATTTACTTATAAATACATATTGTAAACTACTAGACACATTTGCTCTAATGATATTAGAGATATTTACGCTAAACATTTTTATATTTTGAAAAGAGCAAACATTTACAAAAACACCTTACTACTTGCTACTGTCACCATTACAGGATTGGTTTTTACATCTTGTAAAAATAAACCATCACAAACAGTAGAGGTAACAGTAAAAGAAGAAGTAATAAAAACTGAAAAGCCAAACATTGTACTATTATTTGTAGACGATTATGGTTGGTCTGACATTGGGTATAGAAACCAAACCTTTACTACACCTAACTTAGATAAATTTAAAAAAGAAAGTTTAGATTTTACTAGAGCATATATACCAACACCTACTTGTAGTCCAAGTAGGTTGTCTTTACTAACAGGTAAAGAAGCAATTAGATTAGGTATGCCAAGACATATTTCTTTAGATAAAAATAATCCTGACGCAGAGTATAATTTATGGCCCACAGATCCTGTACAAATGCCTTCTAGAAACTACTTGCCTTTAAAAGAGGTAACTTATGCAGAGCGTTTACAAGAATTAGGGTATTATAATATGTTTATTGGTAAATGGCATTTGGGTCATCCAGGACGTTACCCAAAAGATCAAGGTTTTGATGCAGAATATGGTACAACAAACTCCGGACATCCAAAAAGTTACTATTATCCATTTTTTAAACCACAAGATGATCCAAGAGGTTTTTTAAAGTCGGGAGTTAAAAAAGGAGATTATTTAACAGATGTACTTACAGATGGGGCTGTTAATTTTATAAAAGATTATGATAATAAAAAACCATTTATGCTTTCGTTTTGGTATTACTCTGTTCATGGCCCGTCTATTGGTCGTAAAGATTTACTAAAAAAATTCCAAGATGCAGGCTTAGAGGGTAAATATGCACACCACGCTGCTATGGTAGAAGCTATGGACGAGTCTGTTGGTCGTGTACGCAAAGCATTAGAAGAAAAAGGAATTGCAGATAACACAGTAATCATTGTACTATCAGACCAAGGTGGCGCGTATACAAATGCACCCTTAAGTGGTGGTAAAAAAGGAGGTAATACGTTAGGAGAAGGTGGTGCTCGTGTACCATTACTTATAAATTATCCAGGAGTAACTAAAGCCAATACAGAGACCAATGTACCTGTGCAGTCTATAGATATTTACCCTACTTTAATAGAAATTGCATCTGGTAAAAAATGTGAAGACAACCAGATTAACGGTGTTAGTTTACTACCAGTTTTAAAAGGAAAAACATTAGAAAAAAGAAATTTATACTTTTTTAGAAGTTATGAAGATCAGTATGCAGCTGTAATGGCAGGAGACTTTAAACTTATAAAATACCACAGTGGTACGTACCATTTATTTAATGTTGCTGAAGATATAAGCGAGCAAGATGATTTAATAGGTAAAGGTCTTCAAATAGAAGAAGAGCTTAAAAATGACCTTGCAAATTGGGAAAAGGAAGCTGTTCCTGTTTATACAAAATAGAAGATTAAATTTATGAAAAACCTTATTTTATCAATCTTTATACTTGCAATATGTATTTCATGCGGTTCTAAAGATAAAAAAGACATTGCTTTAACCGGTAAAGAACCTAAAGAAACCCCTCAGACTAAAAAACCAAACATTATATTTTTGTTGGCAGACGATATGGGCTATGGTGAGCTAGGTTCTTACGGACAAAAAGTAATTAAAACCCCGTTTTTAGATAGTTTAGCATCAGAAGGTATGCGTTTTACAGACTTTTATTCTGGTACATCTGTATGTTCACCATCTAGAGCTGTATTAATGACAGGCTTACACACAGGCCACGTTAGTATTCGTGGTAATAAAGGCGAATATCCTAATAAATACGATAGAGTACCTTTAAAAAAATCTGAAAAAACAATAGGAGAAATGTTACAGCAATCTGGCTACCAAACAGCTATGATTGGTAAATGGCATTTAGGAGTACCAGAAGATGTATCTACCTGGGCAAAAGGCAGAGGATTTACCTATGCAGTACAAGAACAGTGGGGAGAAGATGCTAAAGGCAATGAGATTGATGAACGCGTACACTGGGTAAACAACAACCAAGATTCTATTTTTTACAATTACAATAACTACAGTTGTTTAGATGAGTTTAGGACTAATTTTGCACTAGAATATTTAGATAAAAAGGAAGCTAGTAAGCCATTTTTCTTATATATGTCTTACAGAACGCCACACGCACACGAGTTCTTTTTAAGTAAAAATGATTTGTACAGTGATAAAATACAAGAGTGGCCAGAGATAGAGCGTAGACACGCAGCACGTATTACAATGTTAGATACACAAATAAAACGTTTGTTTACTAAACTAAAAGAAAGTGGCGAGTTAGAAAATACGTTAATTGTATTTTCTAGCGATAATGGACCAACCAATGAAAATCATCATGATTATACTTTTTTTAATAGTTCGGGAAACCTTAATGGCTATAAAAGAGATGTATACGAAGGTGGTGTAAGAGTACCAATGATTGCTTATTGGAAAGGAAAAATAAAGGGAGGAACAACAAGTAATCATCCTAGTACTTTTTATGATGTTATGCCAACTTTGGCAGAAGTAGCAAAGGCAAAAGTGCCAAATAAAACAGACGGAATTTCTTTTTTACCAGAACTTTTAGGTAAAGAACAAGAAAAACATAGTTTTTTGTACTGGGAAATACAAGAAGGTAGGTCTGTAAAAGGCTACAGACAAGCTACTAGGTTTGGTAATTGGAAAGCAGTACGTTATAAAGATAATTATCACACAGAATTATATAATTTAGAAACAGATTTGTTTGAGAAAGAAGATATATCTGCTAAACACCCAGAAATAGTTGCCAAAGCAAACAAAATATTAAAAGAACAAAGTGTGCCAATAGCGCATTATCCATTTTCTGGAGGCGTATTTAAAAATTAAAAACTATGATTAAAGTAAAAGAAATTTTATGGTGTATAGCCTTAGCTTTATTGTTAATGGCTTGTGGTGGTAAAACCGATAAAAAAGTAGCAGCTGTAGAAGCACCTGCAGAAGCTAAAAAGCCAAATATTATTTGGATAATGGCAGAAGATATGAGCACAGATTTAGCGTGTTATGGTATGCCAGATGTTAAAACTCCGTTTTTAGATAAAATGGCAAAAGAAGGTGTACTTTTTACCAATGCTTTTGTTACAAACCCTATATGTTCTCCTAGTAGATCTGCTATGATGGTGGGTACACATCAACTAAAAACAAATACGCATAATCACCGTAGCAACAGGGAGGTTCCTTTAGATGCTCAGTTTACACCTTTTACTAAGTTACTAAGAGATGCTGGGTATACAACCATTTTAGGTAACCACGCTGTTTTAAATAAAGGTAGAAAAATAGATGTAAATTTTAAGCATGAAGCTATTGGTGAGTGGGACGGAAAAACTCAATTTGGTTTGTTTGATAAATATGATACTATAGAAAAATCTGATCAGCCATTTTTTGCTCAAATACAATTACAAGTTACGCACAGAGGAGATTGGTGGGACCAGATTAGAGAAGAATCTAAACACCCAGTAAACCCAGAAACACTTACACTGCCTCCTTATATGGCAGATCATCCTGCAGTAAGACTAGATTGGGCTAAATATCTAGACCAAATAGAATATATGGATAATGAAGTGGGAATGTTGTTTAAAGAATTAGAAGATAAAGGATTAGCAGATAATACTATTGTAATTTTTATAGGTGATAACGGTCGTTGCAATATTCGTGGTAAAGGGTATTTACAAGATCCTGGTTTACGTATTCCTTTACTAATACATTACCCAGCAAAGTTTAAAGGAAATAAGGTAAGAGAAGATGTAGTTAGTGCAACAGATATAACTGCAAGTATTGTAGATTTTGCAGGTATAAAAGTGCCAACTTATATGACGGGTACACCTATTTTTAGTGAGGATTTTAATAGAGAATATAATTATGCGGCTAGGGATTTATGGGATGAAATAATGGAAAAATCTAGATCTGTAACCACAACAGAATGGTCTTACATACGTAATGATATGCCAGAGGTGCCTTATGATGCACACCAAGCATATTTAGAGTTTTATAGACCAGCTGTACACGTAATGCGTACCCTTTATAAAGAAGGAAAGTTAAACGAGAACCAAGCTCCATTTTTTGCGCCTACAAAGCCCAAAGAAGAACTATACCATTTAACAGAAGATCCTAATGAGTTGGTAAACTTAGCAGAAGATCCAAAATACAAAGATGTTTTAGATAAGCTTAGAGCACAAACAATTCTTTTTGATGAGCAAATGAAACCTGTTAGTGATATTTATAACCCTGTAATAACAAACGGACCAGAGTTAATTGCTTGGGTTAAAAAGGAGAGACCAGATGAGTATAAAAAAATGCTTGCTGGCGAAGAAATAGGACATAAAAAAATGAATAAAGAGTATAAAGCTTACTTAAAAAAGGCTCATAAAAAATAAGAATAACTAAAAATGAATTACCTAAAATTTAAAACTGCTTATACTTTTTTTATTTTATTATTAAGTTTAGCACTGCACTCTTGTGCCCAAGATGAGCCTACAACAATTAACCTTAATAAGGATTGGAAATTTAAAATAGTAGACGAGTCTAAAACATCTGATAAAGAATTGTTTACAGCAAATTTTAACGACAAAGATTGGCAAGACGTGCAATTACCACATACTGCAAATCTAGAGCCACTAGTTGTTAACAACCAATGGCAAGGCATTTGTTGGTACAGAAGAACAATTACAATTGCTAAGGAAGATGCTAATAAAAAGGTGTTTTTTGAATTAGAAGCTGCAATGAATTTTTCAAAAATTTGGGTAAACGAAAAATTAGTTTCAGAACATCATGGCGGTTATTTACCAGTAATTTTAGATTTATCAAACTACATAAAAGCAGGAAAAAATTCTATTGCTATTAGGCTAGATAATACAGATAATGACATTACAGGTCCAAAGCCTTTAAAAAGGTTAGACTTTAATATGTATGGTGGTCTTTATAGAAACGCAAAGTTATCTGTTAAAGAAAATGTACATATTTCTAATGCTGTATTGGCTAACAAAGTTGCTGGTGGTGGTATTTTTATAACCTACCCAAAAGTTAGTACATCTTCTTCTGTGGTAAAAATTAAAACAAATGTTGCTAATGATAGTAAAGAGGAACAAAGTATTACTGTAGTACAAAATATACTTAAAAAAGGAAAGGTTGTAAAGGAATACACATCAAAAGAAATAGTAATTGCAGCTAATAAAAACACAGATCATATTGTAGATTTACATTTAGATAATCCTGATTTGTGGTCGCCAGACAGCCCTAATTTGTACGTATTAGAAACCAAAATACAAATAGATGGCAAAACAGTAGATTTAGAAAAAACGAAGTTTGGTATTCGTGTTTTTGAATTTAAAGAAAACCAATTGTATGTTAATGGTGAAAAAACATTTTTACGTGGAGTAAATAGACACCAAGAATATCCCTTTATTGGTTATGCCCTGTCTGATAATGCACAGTACCGCGATGCTAAAAAAATAAAAGATGCAGGTTTTAATTATATAAGGTTATCACACTATCCACAATCACCAGCTTTTTTAGATGCTTGTGATGAGTTAGGTTTGGTAGTTATAGATGCTATTATGGGTTGGCAATATTATAATGATACCGATGAGTTTAGGGCATATTGTTACCGTTCTGCAACCCAATTAATACGTAGAGACAGGAACAGGCCATCTGTTTTAGCTTGGGAAGTATCTTTAAACGAAACTAAAATGCCTATCTTTTTTATGGAAAAGTTAAATGAAATTGTACATGCGGAATACCCTGGAGACAATGTATATTCTTGTGGTTGGATGGATGATGTGTATGATATTTATTTGCAAGCGCGCCAACACAGAATTTTACATCCGCATGAACTAAAAGATAAACCGTACTCTGTGTCTGAATACGGAGATTGGGAGTATTACTCTAACAACGCAGGCTTAAATCAGCATAAATTACCAAAAGATATTAGGCTAGAAAAGAGTAGTAGACAGTTAAGAGCAGATGGCGAAATTAGGCTGTTGCAACAAGCTTATAACGTACAAGAATCTCATAATGATAATTTAAATACTCCTGCATACTCAGACAGTTATTGGGTAATGTATGACTATAACCGTGGGTATCATAATGATATTGAAGCTTCAGGTATTATGGATATCTTTAGATTGCCAAAGTTTGCATATTACTTTTATCAAAGTCAACAAAACTTTAATCAGAAAAAGGTATTAAAAATAGCTACATACTGGAATAAAAGTTCGCCTACAGACGTAAAAATATTTTCTAATGTAGATGAAGTGAAGCTGTTTTTAAATGATGAGTTAATAGCTACTCAAAAACCAGATGAAGATGCTATTTCAACAAAATTGACACATCCGCCATTTACTTTTAAATTAGGATCTTTTACAGCAGGCACTTTAGTAGCTAAAGGTTTTATTAACGGTAAACAAGTAGCAGAAGATAAAGTATCAACTCCAGAAAAAGCTACAAAATTAAAAATTTGGGTAGATGAAAGTGGTAAACCAGCTACTGCAAATGTAAACGATGTTTTGTTTGTTTACATAGCAGCAGTAGATGCTAATGGTACTGTAATACCAGATTTTAATGATACAATAAATATTACACTTGGTAATGGATTAGAAGTTTTAAATGATGAAGCAATTAAGGCAGAAGCAGGTATTGCTACAGCAGTAGTTAAGGTTGGTAATGTATCTGGACCTGTGCCAGTTAAAGCTACTTCTACAAATTTAAAAGGTACTTATGATTTTATGATAAAGTAGATTGTTGGGGGAAAACATTCTGTTGATTAAAGGCAGTTTCTATAGGTTTAAATAACCAAATAGAAGCTGCTTTTTTTTATTATATACTATGATCAAAACAACTCTTTTTGATACTGTTTTTTACAGTAGCTAAACATTTAGGGTATTTTCACAACTTTTTAGGTTTAAAACAGGAATACAGCAGTAGTTTTATTGGTGTTTATGCCTGTTTTTGAAGTTTTTAAATGAAAAGATAAAAGATTTTTTATGTAATTAAGGTGTTGATTAATAGTTGTTTATGTTCTGTTTTACTGAAAGCTACATTTGATTTACGGGTATAGACAAAGTTATTGTGTAAAATCTGCAACTTTATAAAATAATTAACATATTATAAGTAAATAATGAACAATAATCTCAGAAATAATACGAATCTAAAATTAGCACTATTTATTGTACTAGTTTCATTTATATCAAGTACTGGTTATGGGCAAAACAAAGCACCAGAAAAAGTACTATTTACATTAGATATAGCAGAAGATGCAACTGCTAGTGTATTAGCAAGAGTAATGCAGGCAGAGGTAGCACCAATTTCAGAAATTAAATTTGAAAAAGGTACTTATCATTTTTATCCAGATTTGGGATTAGAAAAGTTTGTACATATATCTAACCATAATGATGTTATTGTAAAAACAGCTTTTCCTTTAAACAGTTTTAAAAACCTAACAATAGACGGTCAGGGTTCTAGTTTTATTTTTCACGGAAGAATGATTCCTTTTTTAATAGACAATGCTACTAATATTACAATAAAAAATGTGTCTGTAGATTGGGCGCAATCTTTTCATAGTGAGGCTACAGTTGTGGCTAATAATAATGAAGAACACACTTTTGATATTCAAATATCTAA
The DNA here is from genome assembly GCF_002813425.1 of Cellulophaga sp. RHA19. Lineage (NCBI taxonomy): Bacteria > Pseudomonadati > Bacteroidota > Flavobacteriia > Flavobacteriales > Flavobacteriaceae > Cellulophaga > Cellulophaga sp. RHA19. Next base: position 3,571,517 of record NZ_PHUL01000001.1, on the reverse strand, counting down.
TGAGTACCCTTACGAGATTAGAAATGAACAACTAATATTTGTGAAAGAATATTATGAGCACGATTTTGGTCAGGCAATTTTATATGATCCAATACGTAAAGCAATTTCATTTAATACAGAGGCTTATACATCTTTGGCATTATATAAAAAGGTAAATGTTAGTCGTAACATAGATAATATAAAATACAAGTACCCTACAGACAGGCAAGATCCAGATAAAAGAATTATTGGTAGAGAATATAATATGGTTTTTAAGGAAATTAAGCCAGGTTTGGTCCGTATTTACAATCATAAAAAAAAGTTGCCAGAAGTTGGTAAAATCATAGTTAGCAAAGGAGAACAACAACACAATAGGTTGGCACCTGCTTTTAGAGTATCTAACACTATTGGTTTTAATGCTACTAATGTAAATGTGCACCATGCAGGTGGTATGGGATTAATTGCAGAAAATAGCGAGAATCTTATTTTAGACGCTTTTAATGTAACACCATCTAAAGGGCGTATGGTATCTACAAGTGCAGATGCTACACATTTTGTAGGCTGTAGAGGTAAGGTTGTGTTAAAAAACTGCATTTTAACCAATCAGTTAGATGATGCAACAAATGTACACGGTACGTACCAAATTATTCAAGATATAAAAGACGAGTATACTTTAGGTATTAGAATGGGGCATTTTCAGCAACAAGGATTTGTAATAGGAAGAACTAACGATAAAATTGGTTTTTTACGTTTAAGTAATTCATTTTTTCCGTTTGCAAACAATTCTATAAAAAGTATAAAAAATATAAACAGTAGATATCAAATTATAACTTTTAATGAAAAATTACCAGCAGATCTTAAAGTTGGCGATTTAATAGAGAATCTAGATGCTTACCCAGAATTAACGGTAGAAAATTGTACCATCAAAAACAATAGAGCCCGAGGTTTGTTAATTTCTACACCTAGAAAAACGGTAATTAAAAACAACTTTTTTAGTACAGAAATGGAAGCTATTTTAATACCAGTAGAAAGCGGACATTGGTATGAGTCTGGTAGTGCAAGTGATTTGTTAATTACAGGAAATACTTTTCAAGATTGTCAGCATAGCGGTTTTAATAGAGGTGTTATTAGGTTTGATACAGATGATGATAATGAAAACATTGCATTTAAAAACATCACAATAGAGAACAATACTTTTAACCAGTTTGATAATTTAATTCTTCAGGTAAAAAATACAGACGGTTTATTATTTAAAGAAAACACAATAACAAACTCAGGTACTTTTCCGCAGTTACATACAAGTAATCCGGCTATAAGAATAGAGCATTCAAAAAATGTTCAGTTTAAAAAGAATAAATACAAAGGTAAAGCAACTAAAATTTTAGAAGCAGATGATTCTGTGGGTAAACTAAAATTTAAATAAGTAATAATTAAAATCAATATATAAATGAAGTAGATAGCGATAAAAAGGAAACTAACTAAAACTAAAAAACTAAAACTTAAGAAAATGAAAAACAAAACAAAAACTCTAAAACCAAAGGCAATTGGTTCTAAAGTACTACTAACTTTTGTGTTGTTGTTCTTCACTTTTAGTGCAATAGCACAAGAACTAGAAGTAAAAGGAACAGTAACAAGCTCTGATGATGGTTTACCCATTGCAGGAGTGTCTGTAGTAGAAAAAGGAACAACAAATGGTGTAGCAGCAGATTTTGATGGTAATTATGCTATAAAAACTAAAGTAGGAGCTATCCTAGAATTTAGTTTTATAGGAATGGAACCTAAATCTATAAAAGTAACTGGCAGCAAACTTAATGTTGTTTTAGATACAGATTTAGAAACTCTAGACGAGGTAGTTGTTATAGGGTACGGTACAGTTAAGAAAAAGGAACTTACCGGAGCCGTAGCACAAATAAAGTCAGAGGCAGTAGAACAATTTATTACACCAGATTTAGCTTCTGCTTTACAAGGGCAAGTAGCAGGTGTAAATATTACCGCAAATTCTGGAGAACCAGGAGAACAGTCTAGCATACAAATTAGAGGTATAACCTCTTTGTCTGGTACCAATACACCATTGTTTGTTGTAGATGGTATACCACAGCAAGGAGATCCTAGGTTAAGTGCAAACGAAATAGAAACTATAGATGTACTTAAAGATGCCGCTTCTGCAGCTGTATATGGTACTCGTGGTGCAGCAGGTGTAATATTAATTACAACAAAAAGAGGTAAAGAAGGAGCAATGCGTGTAGAGTTTAATCACTCTTACGGTATACAGGATTTAGGTAAAAATATACCACTTTTAAATACGAAGGAGCAGCTTTATTTTGAAACACAAATGAAGAAGTACTACCCACAAGCTTTTGATCCAGGGCCAAATAGAGCAGAATGGTTAAGTAATGATAACGATTTAAGAGACATTGTTTTAATAAATAATACAGAAAGCAAAACCTATAATTTAAACATTTCTGGAGGTACAGAAAAATTTACTTACAACGTGGTAGGTGGTTATTTTGATGCAGATGGTGTACTTATTGGCTCTTCTTTTAGAAGGTATAATGGTAGAGCAAATACAACCTACAACACAGAAAACTGGAAAATTAATACAAGTATTGGGTATACATTAGAAGATAGAAACAGGGCAACAAATAGTTTGCTTACTAATGCTATACGCTACAAACCTTATTATCCTATAATTGATAGAGATTCCGATGTCTTTTTTACAGAGTCTGGTCAAGGTGGTGTAGAAACTCCTTTAAATACTTTAGCACAAAATTTAAAAAGAAGCGATAACCAAAAGACAGACAAAATTAATGTTAGTTTAAGTATTAACCGTAAAATTACAGACGATCTTAATTTTACAACTAGAATAGGTGCTAATATAAACAATAGTATTAGAAACATATTTAGACCAAGATTTGAGCTTTTTGATGTGACTACAGAAACATCTGAAGTAGATCCGTTAAAAAGTGGTGTATCTGCAGAGTCTTCTAGGTTAAGTGTTTTTAGCTGGGATGGTAGCTTTAACTATAAAAAATCTTTTGGAGACCATACGGTTACTGCTTTAGCAAGTACATCTTTTGATGAAAGAAATTTTCAGTCTTTTATAGCTTCTAGAAACGGAGTTATTTCTAACGAGGTAGAAGTTTTAAACAACGCAGGACAAGATCCTTTAGCAGAATCAGGAATTAACTATGTTAGAAAAAATATAGGTTTAATAGGTAGGTTACAATACAACTACAAGGGTAAATATTTATTATCTGGTTTAATTAGAAGAGATGGTTCTAGTAAATTTGGAGAAAACTACCGTTGGGGTAACTTTCCTTCTATATCAGGAGCGTGGAATGTATCTAGTGAAGAGTTTTGGTCTTCTTTAAAAGGAACAGTAAATAACTTTAAAATTAGAGCCAGTCACGGTACTGTTGGTAATGATAGTTTTAACGATTATCAGTTTGCATCTGTAATCTCTGGAGAAAGAGATTATATTTTTGATCCTAATGATGCAGTTGTAAACTTAGGTTCTGCAATAGTAGCTTATTCTAATCCACAAGTAAAATGGGAAACATCAATATCTGATAATATTGGTATAGATTTAGGTTTCTTTAAAAATAAATTTACACTTACAGCAGATTACTACGTAACTAAAAAGGAAGATATGTTATTTCCTGTTAGGTTACCGGGATCTACAGGTGTTGTTTCTGGTCAGCCACAAAATGTAATTTTAAACATTGGTAATATGGTTAACAAGGGGTTAGAAATAGGCGCACAGTACAATGAAAAAATAGGAAAAAGCAAAATTACTATTGGTGCTACGTTTACTAAAAACTCTAATGAGATTACAAGTATTGTAGATGGTGTAGATATTATTTACAACTCTAATTCTCAAGTGCTTGGTTCTCCTGTTACAGTTTTTAAAGTTGGTAGAGAAGCAGCTTCATTTTGGTTACACCAAACACAAGGAACTATAAAAACAGAAGAACAACTGCTAGCTTACCAAGAATTAGATTCTAATGCAAGACTAGGTGATTTAATTTATACAGATCAAAAAACTGTAGATACAGATAATGATGGTATTGCAGATGCTGGCGATGGTAAAATTACAGATGATGACAGAGTATATTCTGGTAGCGGTTTACCAGATTTTGAGGCTGGTTTAAACTTTACTTGGGCTTATAAGAATTTCGATTTTTCTATGAACTGGTATGCATCTGTTGGAGCAGAAATCATAAACGGTACAAAAGCAGATGCTTTTACTAGAGGTCGTCACAGAGATTTATATAATATGTGGACACCAGAGAACCCAACATCTAATGTACCTTTTTATATAGACCGTAATGGTAGACACCCAAATTATGATGGCGATACAGATATGTGGGTAGAGAGCGGAGATTACCTAAGACTTAAACAAGTTTCTTTAGGGTATAGCTTAGATAAAGATATGTTAATGAGAAACGGAATTTCTAAATTAAGAATCTATTTTTCTGCACAAAATCCGTTAACAATTACTGGTTATGATGGTTATGACCCCGAAGTAGGTGGGGGCAATGTAGCACAAAGAGGACTAGATTTATCTAGATTTCCATTAACATCTTTGTATTCACTAGGTATTAATATAAGCTTCTAAACACAACATTATGAAAAAGTATATAATTATAATCGTATTAATTGCGGCAGGAGTTTTTCAATCCTGTTCAGATTATCTAGAAGAAACCAATCCAAATTTTTTATCTTCAGATACATATTGGAGAACTCTAGAGGAGTCAGAGTCTAACCTTACATCTTTATACGGCGGTATGTTAGACCATAACATACTAGGTTTAGAAGAGGAATTTTATCGTACAGATTTGGCACATCCAGGACCTAGAAATAATCCAACTGGTGCTTATTTGCCTTGGTACCAACATCGTTTAACTTTTGATAATCCTATTGTTCAAAAAAGATGGGATTCTAAATACAGAGTAATTTGGAGGGCTAACCAAGTTATAGAGGGTTTAAACTCTATGACAGATGATCTTAAATCTAAAAAAAGATGGACAGAACAAATGGCACAAGCACGTTTTTTTAGAGGTTTAATGCATTTTTACCTGCACTCAACTTTTAATGAAGGAAAAATTATTATTAGAGAGTCTGCACCAAAATCAAATGCAGAGTACTCTAAAGCATTATCTACATCAGAAGAAGTAATAGCTTTTTTTACTGAAGATTTAGAGTATGCTTATAATAACTTACCATTGCAAATGGAACCTAAATCTAGAGTAGATGCTGGTGCAGCTGCAACTATATTGGGAACTAGTTGTTTGTATAGGGGAGAGTATGATAAAGCAAGTACTTATTTTAACGACATTATTAACAATGTAAGAGGTGATTATGGGTATGAGTTAGAGCAAGATATTTCTAAAATGTTTACCACTGCTGGTGAGTTTAACTCAGAATCTATTTTTGAAATTAACTATGCAAATGATCAACAATTAGAAGATGGCTTTTTTAATGAAGAATCTTTTAATAACAGATTGGCACGTAGAACAGCGCCAACAGCTAGGCACGCAGAAGAAAAATTAGCTATAGGCGGACAAGCACAGTTGTTGCCTTCTGCTTGGTTAACATATGCGTATTCTACAGAACCTATGGACACACAAGATCCTAGAAATTACATAGATGGCGATATTACTGGTACGCTTAAAACTATACCTTTAAGAGCGTCACAGACCATTGCTGTGGTTAATGATGAACTATCAGAATACTACGGTTATGTAGCACCACAAACTACAACTTTTGGTAACACAAGATTTTCTAATTATAAAAAATATACCAATCATATAGGGCATATAACCGAGTTTGAAACCTCTACTTCTCCTTGGAAATCTGGTAGAAACATAGTTGTTAACCGTTTGTCTGGAGTGTATTTAATGCAAGCAGAATGTATGCTAAATGCAGGTAACGTAAGCGGAGCATTAAATTTAGTTAATCAAATACGTCAACGTTGGGGATTACAATTGTTGGGTATGCCAGATGGCAGTGCGCACGATTTTGATGGTGTTACATATTCATCATCATCTTTAATGGAGCATTTAATGTATAAAGAATATCCTTTAGAGTTGTCTTTAGAAGGTTTTTCTACAAGGACTATAGATTTACGTCGTTGGGGAGTTACGTTAGAAAGATTTCAGGATTTAAGTACACAAGTATTTTCTGTAGCAGATTACACATATATTAGAACTAATGGTAAGGAAGCTGTTCGTAAACAAAGTTTATTGCAAACAGGTAATGGCCCTAAAAAATTCTCAGAGTATATAGATGCTGCATCGGCTTGGTCTGCTGGTCAAACAGGTTATTTTGATATTCCTCAAGGCGAAACACTTAACAATAATAAGCTTAACAACTAAAATATAAACCTATGAAAACAATACATAATAAAATAAAATGTGCTGTAGCATTAACGGTGTTATGCTTTACTGTTAGTTGTTCAGAAGAAGATGATTATGAACCACCATACGGAGACTTTTCTAGTATTACCATTTGGACCTCTTTTGATCTTGATGAAAACGAAGAAGAAAAAAGAGTTGTAGCAGTAAACAAGTATGTTGCTTTTAACGATTTGTCTAGAGGCTTATTAAGTCACCAGTGGCAAATTGAAGATGGTATGCGGTATATGAATGGTAATTTTACCGCAGCAGATACTCTAAACTATGCACGTTTTGTAAAATCTGGCGTAGGAAAAAATTCTTCAGATGAATTAATTTATGTGCTTTTTGATGAGGTAGGAGAAAAAAATGTAAGACTCATAAATACCTACAAGGACTCTGTAGCAGAATCTGTAAAAGTAGATGATGTCTGGAAAGTAGATAAAACAATAACAGTTAACGTATTAGAAGAATAAAGTTTAAAGGTTCCGTTTCAATTTAATATTGAAATGGAATCTTTTTTTTAGATAGAAATAAGCATTATTAAAATAAAAATGAATACCCTATGAAAAAAGCTCTTAACCTAATAGCTCTTTCTTTTGCATTGGTTGCATTTAGTTGTAAAGAAAAACCCAAAGAGGAGAAAAATGTTGTTGTAGAAGAAAACAAAGAAGTAAAGCCTAATGTTGTTGTTATTTATTTAGATGATTTAGGATATGGTGACATTAGCTCATACGGAGCAACAGAATTAAGCACGCCAAATATAGATGCTTTAGCCTCTGGAGGCATAAAGTTTACTAACGGTTACGCTTCTTCTGCAACTTGTACACCTAGTAGGTATGCTTTATTAACAGGTATGTATCCTTGGCGTAATAAAGATGCAAAAATATTACCTGGTACTGCACCATTGTTAATTAGCACAGAACAACAAACACTGCCTAAAATGCTTAAAAATCAAGGATACCAAACGGCAATAGTCGGTAAGTGGCATTTAGGTTTAGGTACAGGAAATGTAAATTGGAATGAGCGTGTTTCTCCAGGACCTAATGAAGTTGGTTTTGATGATGCTTACATTTTAGCAGCAACACAAGACCGTGTGCCAACGGTTTATATAAATAATGGTAATGTTGTTGGTTTAGATCCTAAAGACCCAATAGAGGTAAATTACAAAACTAATTTTGAGGGGGAACCAACTGCTATAGATAATCCAGAAATGGTAGATATGAAATGGCACCACGGCCACAATAATAGTATTGTAAATGGTATTGGTAGAATTGGATTTATGAAAGGTGGCGAGGCTGCAAAATGGAGTGATGTGGATATGGCAGATCACTTTTTAGCTAAAGCACAAGATTATGTAAAAACACATAAAAACTCTCCGTTCTTTTTATACTATGCAATGCAGCAACCACACGTACCACGTACACCACATCCTCGTTTTGCAGGTACATCTGGTTTAGGTCCAAGAGGAGATGTTATTTTAGAAGCAGATTGGTGTATTGGCGAGTTTGTAAAAACATTAAAAGAAGAAGGGCTTTTAGAAAATACTTTAATTGTTTTTTCTAGTGATAATGGTCCTGTTTTAAATGATGGGTATTATGATGATGCTGTAGAAAAAATAGGAAAACACGACCCAAAAGGAGGTTTAAGAGGAGGTAAGTATAGTTTATTTGAGGCAGGTACACGTGTTCCTTTTATTACTTATTGGAAAGACCATATAAAACCTGGAGTATCTGACGCTATTGTTTGTCAAATGGATTTATTAGCTTCTTTAGCAACATTAACTGGTACAAAAGAAGCAACAACAGATAGTAAAGACTTAATGCAAACGTTTTTAGGAGAAACAGATAAGGGGAGAAATAATTTAGTGATAGAGGCAACCTCTAGAACTGCATTACGCAGTGGAAATTGGTTAATGATACCTCCTTACAAAGGCAAAACTTACCAAGAAAAAGTTGATATAGAAACAGGTAGTAGTCCAGATTTTCAGTTGTACAATTTAAAAGAAGACAAGGCACAACAAAACAATTTAGCAAAAGCTAATCCAGAAAAGTTACAAGAAATGGTTACTGAGTTTGAAGCTATTCGTGGTAAAGAATACAAAAATATACAACAACTTAAACTTAGGTAAATAGTGTGTTTTTTTTAATAATTTAGAATGAAATTAATGAGATTTATAAAGAGTAGCCTGTATGTTGTTTCTGCCTCATTGCTTTTTTTAGCTTGTAAAGAAACAAAAAAGCAACCTGAAGCAACAGTTGTAAAAGAAGAAGCCGTACAACCAAAACCTAATATTATTTACATTTTGGCAGATGATTTAGGGTATGGTGATTTAAGTAGTTATGGTCAGGTAAATTTTAAAACACCTAACATAGATAAGTTAGCAGAAAGGGGTATAAAGTTTACACAACACTATACCGGTTCTGCGGTATGTGCACCGTCTAGATCTTCTTTAATGACAGGTCTGCACACTGGGCACACTCCTATTAGAGGTAATAGAGAATTAAAGGGGCAAGAAGGCCAGGAGCCCATACCAGCTTCTAGCGTTACCATAGCTGAGGTTTTAAAAGAAGCAGGCTATACTAATGGTGCTTTTGGTAAATGGGGGTTGGGTTATATAGGTTCTACAGGAGACCCTATAAAGCAAGGTTTTGATGACTTTTATGGGTACAATTGTCAGCGTATGGCACACCGTTACTATCCGCCTCATTTATGGAAAAATGAAGAAAAAGTACTTTTAGAGGGTAATGATTATACCAATATGGTAACCTATGCACCAGACCTTATACAAGAAGAAACTTTAAAGTTTTTAGAGGACAATAAAGACAAACCATTTTTTGCTTATGTACCTTTAGTTTTGCCACACGCAGAGTTAATGGCTCCTAAAGATTCTATTTTTAAAAAGTACGATGGTAAGTTTAAAGAAGTACCACATACCACTAAAGAAAGTTACACATCAGATTATGGTGCAGATATAAACCCAACAGAATATAGCTCACAAGACAAGCCATATGCAATGTATGCATCTATGGTAGATAGGTTAGATGTGTATGTAGGGCAAATTGTAGCTAAGGTAGAAGAACTAGGTATTGCAGACAATACAATTATTATGTTTGCTAGTGACAATGGTCCACACAAAGAAGGTGGTGCAAATCCGGCTTATTTTAATAGTGGAGGCGGATTAAAAGGTGAAAAAAGAGATTTGTATGAAGGTGGTATACGTACTCCTTTTATAGCAGTTTGGCCTAACAAAATTAAAGCAGGTACAACCACAAATATGGTTTCTGCTTTTTGGGATATTTTACCAACAGTAGCAGATATCACAGAAACTACAATTCCGGTAGAGGTAGATGGTATTTCTTTAGTACCAACATTACTAGACCAAGGCGAGCAAAAACAACATAAGTATTTGTATTGGGAATTTAATATTCAAAAAGGTAGAAAAGCAGTAAGAAAAGGCGATTGGAAAGGTGTTTGGTATAAAATGAATGCAGCAAAACAAGGTAAGTTTGAGCTGTATAATTTAGCTACAGACCCTAAAGAAGAACACAATGTTGCTTCTGCAAACTTAAATTTAGTTGCAGAGTTAAAACAAATAATGAAAGATTCTCATACCGAGTCGGAGTTGTTTCCGTTTAAGTAAACTTGAGATTTTACATATATAAAAGTCGTGCTTGTTAGCACGACTTTTTGCATTTATAACACTAAGTTTTTTTAGGACGATTCTCTAACAATAAGCTTAGCCTCTAATATCTTTTTATTTAATTGCTGTGTAGCTGTTTTTTTGTCTGCATATTCTAAAAAGGTTTGTGCAGCAATTTTACCAATTTCTGCACTATGCTGGTCTACAGTTGTAATAGTTGGTGTAACCATTGTGGTAAAGGGTTCGTTACCAAAACCAACAAGCGCAATAGTTTTGGGTACTGCAATATCTTCTTCTTTTAAAACTTGCAAAGCACCAAGAGCGGCATAATCACTAGCAGCATATACAGCATCTGGTGGGTTTTTAAGTGCTAGCAACTTTTTCATTTGTGCTCTGCCATCTTCAATTTTAAGGTTACTTTCACTCACATAATCATCAAACAAAGTAAGTTTGTGTTTTTGCAAAGCATCAACATAACCTCTAATTCTGTTGTTAAAAATACGTGTGTGTTTAAATCCGCCTATATGAGCAATATTTTTACGGCCTTGTTGTACCAAATGGTCAACAATCATATGGCTACTATCATAATCGTTTATACCAATATAATCTACATTTAAATCATTTTCACCTCTATCAAACAAAATAAGTGGTATGCCTTTGGTTTTTATTTTTTCAAAAAAATCTAAGTTTACCGTTTCATTTGCCATAGACGCAATAATGCCATCTACCTGTGTAAAAAGTAGCGTATCTATATTATTACATTCTTTAGTGTAAGACTCGTTAGACTGTGTTACAATTACATTATAGCCTTTACTATTTAAAACCTCTTCTATATTTTGTAAAACCGATGAAAAGTAAGAGCTATTTGTGCTTGGTACCATAACACCCACCAAATTACTTTTACCACTACGTAGGGCACTAGCAAGGTTATTTGGTTGGTAATCTAAATCTTTTGCTATTTTTTTTACAGCCTCTTTTGTCTTTTTACTAATACGAGAATCATTACGTAAAGCCTTACTAACAGCAGCGGTAGATATGTTTAGCTTACCAGCAATATCTTTAAGGGTGGTTTTTTTGTTTGACAATTTTTAATATATTTGCTTAATCGATTAACCAAAAGTATTGAAAATACAATTACAATCAAAGCTATAGTTGTTTACAACGCAGTTTTGATTTTATTTTACCCCAATGCTTAATCGATTAAGCAATTGCCAATTTTTTTAAAAAATATAAAAATGAGTAAAGTAGTCACCTTTGGAGAAATTATGTTGCGTTTGTCTACGCAAAGACATTTGCGCTTTTCGCAAGCAAATAATTTTACAGCTACGTATGGCGGTGGCGAGTTTAATGTTGCTGTATCTGTAGCTAACTATGGTTTAGAGGCTGAGTTTGTTACACGTTTACCAGAGAACGATTTAGGTAACACAGCACTAATGGAGATTAAAAAACGAAATGTACAAACCAATAACATAGTTTTTGGTGGTGAGCGTTTGGGTGTTTATTTTTTAGAAACAGGTGCGGGTACTAGAGGTAGTAAGGTAGTGTATGATAGGGCAGATAGTGCAATGGCAACTATTACCACTGGTACTATAAACTGGGAAGAGGTTTTTAAAGACGCTACCGTTTTTCATTGGAGTGGTGTAACACCAGCAGTATCGCAAACGGCAGCAGATGTGTGTTTAGAAGCGGTAAAAGCTGCTAGTAAAATGGGAGTTTTTATAACATCAGACCTTAATTACAGAGCAAAATTGTGGCAATATGGTAAAGAGCCAAAAGATATTATGCCAGAGCTGTTATCTTACAGTAATGTTATATTGGGAGATTTAGACACCGCATTTTTTATGTCGGGCTTAGCACAAGAAAATCCAGATTATAATAACAAAGAATCCTTACCTAGCTTGTATAATAAATTGTTTAAATTGTATCCTAATTTAGAAAAAGTAGCCACAACATTACGCTACTCTATAAGTGCATCTCACCAGCAAATTGGTGGTATTTTGTATGATAATGGAGCGCTTTATAGCGCTGCAATTAAAGATGTTACACCAGTTGTAGATAGGGTAGGTAGCGGAGATGCTTTTATGGGAGGTTTAATTTATGGCCTACTAAATAAGGAGTATAACGCACAACAAGCAGTAGATTTTGCAGTAGCAGCCTGTTGTTTAAAGCATACCATTGCCGGAGACATTAATTTGGTAACAGTAGATGAGGTAGAAAAACTAATGAGTGGCGATGCCTCTGGTAAAGTAGCACGCTAACACTTAAAATAATAAAAACACAGCATACAATTATGGCACAATATAGCAGAATAGAAGTTTTTAATATAATGAATGAAACCGGTTTGGTACCCCTATTTTACCATTCTGATGTAGATTTAGCAAAAAACATTTTAAAGGCCTGTTACAATGGAGGTGCGCGTTTAATGGAATTTACCGCACGTGGAGATTTTGCTTTTGAAGTATTTTCTGAGTTAAACAAATACGCCATAAAAGAATTACCAGGTATGGTACTAGGTGTAGGCTCTGTAACAGATGCAGCAGCAGCCTCTTTGTATATGCAAATGGGAGCCAATTTTATAGTAACACCATCTTTTAGAGAAGACATTGCCATAGCCTGTAACAGGCGTAAAGTAATGTGGTCTCCTGGATGTGGTTCTTTAAAAGAAATAAACACTGCAGAAGAATTAGGCTGTGAGGTAGTAAAACTATTTCCTGGTGCAACCTACGGAGCAGATTTTGTAAAAGCCATAAAAGGCCCACAACCGTGGACAAACGTTATGCCAACAGGTGGTGTAACCACAGAAGAAGATAATTTAGCAGCTTGGTTTAATGCAGGTGTTACTTGCGTTGGTATAGGCTCTAAATTAATAAGTAAAGACATTATAGCTAATAAAGATTATAAAGGTTTAGAAGCTACCGTAAAACAAACTATAGCAGTAATTAAAAAGCTGAAGAAAAAATAATTTATCCCATTTTAGGGTTATACTAAACACAAACCATAAAACCATACTTGTAGTAAAGTATGGTTTTTTTATGCCTAAAAGTTAAAGGTATTTTACATTTTAAGTTACAATAGCTACCATTTATAATTAATTCTGATACAATTACACATATCCGTAATTGTATAAAAAAAAATGTTTTTATATTGTAAGAAAATTAAGCGCTAAAAATAAAAAGGTGCGTTTATTACACCAATATGGGGGAATAAACGCAATTAATTGCGTTTATATATAGTTGTGCCCAATGCCGAAAAAAACCAAAATTGAGAAACAAACAAACCGAAAAAACAAAATAACTGAATGGCATTAAGCTGGAACGAGATAAAAGATAGAGCGTTAAAATTCTCAAATGAATGGGCAGAAGAAACGAAAGAAAGAGCTGAAAAAGACAGTTTTTGGAATGACTTTTTTAATGTTTTTGGAATATCACGCAGACGAGTTGCAACATTTGAAGAGCCTGTCAAAAAATTAAGTGGAAATCAAGGATTTATTGACCTTTTTTGGAAAGGTACTTTACTTGTTGAGCATAAATCAAAGGGGAAAAATTTAGACAAAGCTTTTGAGCAAGCAACTGATTATTTTCCGGGACTAAAAGAACACGAATTACCAAAATACATTTTAGTTTCAGATTTTGACAAAATCAAACTTTTTGACCTAGATGAAAGAACAGAACACGAATTTCACGTTTCTGAACTTTATAAAAATGTAAAACTATTTGGCTTCATTGCAGGTTATCAAAAGAGAACTTTTAAAGAAGAAGACCCAGTAAATATAAAAGCAGCTGAATTAATGGGAAAACTTCACGACCAACTCGAAGAGTTTGGCTATGAAGGTCATCATTTAGAAGTATATTTAGTTCGATTGCTTTTTATTCTGTTCGCAGATGATACAAGTATTTTTGAAAAAGATATTTTCAAGGAGTTTTTAGACCAAAAAACAAATGAAGACGGTAGTGATTTAGGAGCATTAATGGCTCAGTTTTTCCAAGTCTTAAATACACCAAAAGAAAAACGACTTAAAAATTTAGACGACCATTTAAATCAATTTCCTTATGTAAATGGTAAATTATTCGAAGAATTTTTACCTATTGCGTCTTTCAATTCTAAAATGCGTAGCATTTTATTAGAAGCATCAGCTTTGGATTGGGGAAAAATATCGCCCGCAATTTTCGGTTCACTTTTTCAAAGTGTAATGAATCCAGAAGAACGAAGAAATTTAGGAGCTCATTATACTTCAGAGAAAAATATTTTCAAACTTATAAAACCTCTTTTTCTTGACGAGTTAAGAGAAGAATTTGAAAAGGTAAAATCAAGTTCTAAAAAACTTAAAGAATTTCATCATAAATTATCGACTTTAAAATTTCTTGACCCAGCTTGTGGAAGTGGAAATTTCTTAATTATTACTTACAGAGAATTAAGACTTTTAGAAATTGAAATTTTACGTGAGCTATTTAAAAAAGGAGAACAAGTTTTAGATATTTCTTCTATTTTATGGCTGGATGTTGACCAATTTTATGGTATTGAATATGATGAATTTGCAGCAAAAATAGCCGAAGTTGCAATGTGGTTAATCGACCATCAAATGAATATGCGCGTTTCAGAAGAATTTGGACAATACTTTGCGCGTTTACCATTAAAAAAAGCGGCTAAAATTGTACACGCAAATTCTTTGCAAATAAAATGGGAAGATATAGTTACTAAAACTGAACTTTCTTATATCATTGGAAATCCACCATTTTACGGTAAACAGTATCAAACTAAAGAACAAAGAGATGACTTAAAAATAGTCTTTAGTACTGTAAAAGGTGCTGGTGTCTTGGATTACGTAGCTGCTTGGTATTACATAGCCTCACAATACGTTCAAAATACCAATATTAAAGTAGCATTTGTTTCAACGAATTCTGTTACACAAGGAGAGCAAGTAAGTATATTATGGAATGAGTTATTAAATAGATTCAATGTTAAAATCCATTTTGCGCATACAACTTTCAATTGGACAAACGAAGCTAAAGGAAAAGCAGCTGTACACTGTGTAATAGTTGGCTTTGCAAATTTTGACACCAAAACCAAATATCTTTTTACTTATCTAGATATTAAGGGTGAACCTGACGTTAGATTAGTAAAGAACATAAATCCATATTTAGTTGAAGCTAAGGACTTAGTTATATCGAAAAGAACTAAACCTTTAATAGACATACCAAAGATATTTAAAGGTAATCAACCAACTGAAGGAGGTTTTTTGTTATTAAATAAGGAAGAAAAAGAGGAATTAGAAAATAAATATTCAAATATTTCTAACCTAATTAAACCAGTTGTAAGTGGTCGAGAATTTTTAAACAATATTCCAAGGTGGTGCTTTTGGTTAGTGGATGTTTCGCCTAAAGAAATAAAAAAATATTCTGAGCTGTTAAATCGAATTGAGAATGTAAAAAAGATGAGACTTGAAAGTAGTTTTGCACCTACCAGAGAATTAGCCAATTACCCAACGCTATTTAGAGATTTAAAAAATCCTGATACTTTTATTGTAATTCCTGCAACAACTTCTGAAAGAAGGAAATATATTCCTTTTGGTTTTTTCGATAATACTCACATACCTTTAAATAGCGTATATATTGTGCCAAGTGGAACTATATATAATTTTGGAGTTCTTATGTCTCAAATGCATATGTCTTGGGTTAAATATACTTGTGGTCGTTTAAAAAGTGATTTTAGATATTCAAAAGATTTAGTTTATAATAATTATCCTTGGCCAAAAGAAGTAAGCGAAAAAAACAAAAAGAAAGTTGAGGAAAAAGCTCAAAAAGTTTTAGATGTAAGAACAGTATTTCCTGATAGTAGTTTAGCAGATTTGTACGACCCGTTAACAATGCCACCAAAGTTAATAAAAGCACATTCGGAATTAGACAAAGCAGTTGATTTATGCTATAGACCACAAGCTTTCACAAATGAAACTACTCGAATCGAATATTTATTTGACTTGTACAATCAATATACAGAACCATTATTGAATGAAAAGAAAACGAAGAAAAAGAAATAAACACTGGGCACAACAATGTATAAAAAACATAGGGCGTTTGTGCTAAATCTAAAGGTCTGTGCATATTTACAAAGTCCGCTAAATATAAAATTTGGCGTTTATAGTAAAAAAGATAAAAGCAAAATATTTATATTTAGCTAAGTAATAAATTGAAACGAAAGTACTTATCACCTGCCCTACGTTTCTTATACTAACCGTTATGGACAATTAAAAAAAAACTTAATAAAATAAAAAATATGAAAAAAATAATTTTTGCAGTATTCTTGATATTGACATCATTTCAAATACTTTCAGCTCAAAAAAAAAGTGACTTTGACCTAATTACATCTGGAAAATGGCATCTTGAATATGTTGAAATGGCTGGACAAAAAATGAAATTACCTGTAGAAATGCAGAAAAATAGCTGGGTAATTTTTCACTCTGATGGAAAACAAGAAGGAATGGAAGAAGGACGTAAATATATTGGGAAATGGGAATTTGACAAACTGAAAAAAATAATACGTACCGACGATTTAGATGGAAAAGTTGACCAGAAACTAATTTCAGTAACAGAAAATAAATTAGTTGTTTCTGTGAAAGAGCAAGGAGCCGATATGATAATGGGAATGACAAAATAACGCTACCCAACAATGGCTATAATTAATACGGGGTTTAATGTTTAATCAAAAGGAAAGTGTATTTTTACTAAGTCCGCCAAATCTTTTGATTTGGCTTTATAATGAAAAAAATAAAACAGAATATAAAAATTCGGCTCTGTGTCAATCCGAAAAGTTAGTGTCTTTTTATGCACTACGTTTCATACACAAGTCCGTTATGTTAAATTTTCCGGAACAAAAAAACAGCTATGAAAACTCCGATATTATTTGTAAAATTTGGACAAAAAGATCACATTGAAGCGCTTCAAAATAAAGGATTATTATATCTTAATACTGTAGACTTTTTTAAAAAATTGGAATCAGAACAAGGTACGAGAGGAGATTTATTAGAAGGTGCAACTGAAATAAGAAATGTTTTAGAAAAAGACAAATCGATTCTTACAATTAATCCAGGAGCAAAAAGTGAAATTAAAATTAATTTGACTAAAGCACAAATTCGTCAGTTCTACAATTATAAAGGAAACATTTTCAGCCTTTTTTCAATATTTAATAATAAAGAAGAAACACAGGTAATAGAATTTGATAAATCTATGAAAACCTTTGGAGAAACTGCTCTTATAATTACTAATGTGAATGAATTTCTTAAAAGATTAAAATTGGAATTAGAGAAACAAAAATTTAAATTTATTTGGGGAATTGTTGACTATTACAATGAAAACGAAAGGAATTTAAAAGAACTCGATATATTCAGTAAAGCATCAACTTTTCAAAATCAGAATGAATTTAGAGTTTATGTTGAAAATGTGAATAATAAACCTTTGAAAATTGAAATAGGCTCAATTAAGGAAATATCTTATATTATCGAATCAGAAAAATTAACAAAATTGAAAATTGAAAGAATAAAAAGGTAACTTATCACCATATATAGTTGATTGCTTACCACGCAACTACTCATAGCCAAGACCGTGTTACCACACATTTGAAATGAAAAAACACCAAGTCATATATTCTAAGATTAAAGAACTTTTGAAAAACCATTTTGGGAGTGACTTAAAAGAATATGAAGAGGGCGACCACATAACAATTGGTGATACGGGAGTATGGATTTCTTGTAACGAGAGAGAGCTGACGGTTGGATATGTATTAGTATGCCAACATTTTGACCCAGACTATGATGATATTCAAAATGCAATTGACAGGTTTTTCAATTTGCTGACTAAAAGAAGGCGAATTACTAAATATTATAAGGGCAGTTTTTCATATAAAAACAAGATTGAACTTATTCTAAACGATTCAGAATTTGAAAATTTAGGAACCGCAATGACTTGGTTGTTTCCCTATTGGAAAAGGACCAAGAAAGAAGTGCAATATGAAGAAAATTTAATTGATTCTTCAGCAATAGTTGTAGAAATAGAGGAAATAAAAAACTATGCGCAACACGGTATACAGTAAATAGTTTGTTCTTTAGTTTATGTAAGATGAGTGCAATTAACGAACAACGCCAAATCTTTTGATTTGACTTTTAAAATGAAAAAATTAAAACAAAATAAATCCCGAAGCGTCGGAATTGCTAAGTGCTTCATCTGAAATTAATTTTCTAATTTACACGATACGAGACATATACAAGAACGTTATGCAGAATAACCAAAATGAGCAAAAAAAAGAAAAAATAAGCAAATTAATCAGCTATTGGTTAAGACATAAACCTGAAGATGGAAATATTGAGCTTGACCGATATGGTTGGGCTAATATAAAAGATGTTATAAATGCTCTAAATTCAAATAATTTCAATTTTACTTCGAATCAATTAATAGAACTTAACAGTAGTTTTGACAAAGTTCGTTGGAAAATTGATTTGAGTACTCAAAAAATTAAAGCAACACACGGACATTCAATTTTTATTGAACAAGAGTTAAATTCTAAAATTCCAAATGAAATACTATTTCACGGAACTGCTTCAAAAAACTTAATCGGAATTATAAAAAATGGACTAATTTCTAGAAAAAGACAATATGTTCATCTATCCGAGAATATTGAAATGGCTCGTGAAGTAGGAAAAAGACACGGAAAACCAATTATTATAGAAATAGATACTATAGAACTAATTGAAAATGGTTGGGAGTTTTTTAAAACCGAAGAAAGTGTTTGGTTAACTTCAAACATTCCAATTGAATATTTATATTTTGAACCTTGGGTTTTTATAGAAAGACCAAATGTAGCTGAATCTATAATGAATGAATTAAAAAAAGAATTTCGATGGACTCAAAAAATTTATTGGAGATTAAAAAAATTGAAATTAATTGCATCTCATATGCCATCAGATGATTACCTATTTATAGACAGTGACAGTAAAATAGTATATGTAATACACCCTACTTGGAGTGGAAAGAA
The DNA here is from genome assembly GCF_002813425.1 of Cellulophaga sp. RHA19. Lineage (NCBI taxonomy): Bacteria > Pseudomonadati > Bacteroidota > Flavobacteriia > Flavobacteriales > Flavobacteriaceae > Cellulophaga > Cellulophaga sp. RHA19. The sequence continues at coordinate 3,552,479 of NZ_PHUL01000001.1, read as the reverse complement.
AGAAATAAGACATTATCCTACAGTAGAAAAATATCGAAACTTAGAAGAATGGATAGAAAAAAGATTAATACCAGACCAAAAAGATTGGTACTTACATAATACTATGCACTAAAATGGCTATAACAAATAGGGCAAAATGTACTATATTTAATGGCTTTGGTATATTAACAAAGTCCATTAAATTTTTATCTTGACGCATCGAGAGGCATTTTTGAGAAAAAAGGAACTTAGTTCAATTAATTGATGAAATTGAAATAACTATAAAGTAAGATTCTACTTTAAAAAATAATGCAAAATATTTATATTTAGCTAAATGTTAACCCTTAAAATATAAGTGTCGTTTATACATATATGTTTTATATAATAGTCATTATCTATAATTTTGAAAATACTTAGGTTAAAAAAAATAACACTTATAACCATAATACTGTTTGTTAGTATTAGTTTTATAAGAGAGCAAATTAGTTTAAAAAAACTGGAGAATTTTAAAATATTAACTAGTTCTTTAGAGCGTGTACGCTCAAAAAATTATGAAATTACACCAATAAAAGGTACTCTTCCAATTTTGTACGACAGTATAAAAAATCAATTTTATTTAAAAAATGAGAAAGGTTTAACTAAATTAGATAACCAAGGAAATGTAATGTTTTCTGATGATTTATCAAATGAAAAATCATACATAAGTACTTTAGATTATAACAATTTTATTCCCTTTGTATTTACATCTAAAGGAGTTTACGACTTTTCTGGTAAAGAGCTTATTTTTATGCCTTTTGAGGAAAAATTTAATATCAAAAGTGAATTAAGTAATAGCAACTTCAAATCTATTTTTGAAGAAAATTATAATAGTGCTGACTTAGTTATTTATGGTAATGAAATAGAAGATGAAACAGCCCAGTTTAGAATCTATTTTAGAGTTGATAAAAAATGGATTTTATTACTATCCCAAAAAGGAGATTACAATCAATTTAGATATCCTGAAACGTTTAAAAAAAATGCTAACACTACAGCACAAATTGATTACAGTAAATTTTCTTCAAAGTTTTCAAATAAAAAATTAATTGCTTTAAAAGATAATCAAAGAGGTTTATACTCAGCAAAAGAAAGAGATCGTAATTTAAATAACTATTCTACTGTAGTTTTAAAGGAATCAAAACTAGATTATAAAACAACAAATGAATTAAAAATGGTTGCTATTAAAAATAAAAGTTATTACGGTTTACCTGCTTGGATGAATCATACATTTTTTAAGCTAGCTTACTTTGAGTTAAATTATGAAAATGAACAGCTATTTTTTAAGGGGAATACATTTAAATATAATTTAGTATCAAATGAAATTACTAATAAAGACTTTTACTTGTTTGAATTGCCAAAGAATATGAGAGATAACACGAAAGTGGCTTTTTTAGATATCAAAAAATATACAGGGGTTGAAGTAGATCCAAGAACGAATTATTTAGAGCCTCAAATTGAAAACACTGGAATATTTATAATTAAACCAATAACCAAAAACTAAAGATAACTTTTAATGAAATTAATTGTTAGTGACTTATTGGTATTTTAGTTTTAAGAAGAGAACTAGGCATATACAAACCTTTTTAGTGTAAACAAATAAAGTATTTACAAGGAAAACAAATATGAAAAAAGTAAGAGTATTTATTTATTCAGTACTATTAATTTTAATAAGCAGTTGTACAACTAGCAAAGCAGTAAAATACTTTAAAGAAGGTAAAACAGAACAAGAAAACTTTAAAGTTACGTTACCTTTTAAAATTAAAAACGGTTTTATAATTGTTCCAGTAGAAATAAATAATAAAAATTATAATTTTCTTTTTGATACAGGAACGCCAACTCTTGTATCTAAAGAACTTGCTAAAAGTTTAAAATTAAAAGCTATTGATTCTATAAAAGCAGCTGATGTTTATAACAATAAACAACAAAATAAATATACAAGGCTAAAAAAAGTTAGAATTGGAACTATAGATTTTGTTGAAACTGTAGCAATAATTAATAATTTTAATTCAATACCAACGTGGTCTGCTCTTAATATTGACGGATTTATTGGAGCAAGCTTAATGCAACACGCCGTTTGGGATATTGATTTTGATAAGCAACAAATTACTATAACTGATGATGAATTAAAATTAAACTTACCTAAAAATGTAATTGAAAATAAGTTATTTGTTGGTTATGGAGGGTTACTTTCTATTGCTTGTAAGCTAAATGGAAATAAAGTTTGGAATTTTACTGTAGATCTTGGCTATAATGGAGGTGTAGTAATACCCTTTTCTGAATTTGAAAAGCAAAAGGAAAATAGGCGAATTTTAGATTTTAAAGAATCTAAAACAAATGGGGCCATTGGAATTTATGGAAAGCAAGATAATACAAGAATATCATACACAGGAGTTGTTAATGAATTAGAATTTGGAAATTCTATTTTAAAAAACCAAAAAGTATATTCAGAGCAATATTTGGGACGTAGGTTTGGTTCAGATTTTTTTAAAAATTATAGAGTTATTCTAAATTGGAATAGTAAAAAAATAAAATTAATTAAAAATGAATAAACACTAACTCTTAATAAAATTAGTGCGTAGCGGCATAAAAAAAATAATAGCTAGCTTTATATTATATGTTAACCTATAACCTGTTTGCAATAGTTTCTAATTGTCTTAATCCTATTTGCTTTTGTATCTGCTAATTTTTAACACGCAACAAACTATTTTAAAATCCGTTCTGTATAGTATAAAAAATAAATATGAAATATACAGATTTTAAGGAGCTTAAAGAAAAACCAGTAGGTCTTGCTTGTGATATTCTACAAGGTTATCCACTAGAGTTTGGAGATTTAACCTATAGATTAGACGATTATGATTTATACGATTGGTTAGAAGATAATGAAATGGAAGATTTTGACTCAGAATTATTAGAGCGTTATCCAAATTATGAGTCATTGGGAGCTTTAGATTTAGAGTATGCTTTAGAGATAGATCCAGATTTTCATTTTGATTCTTACGCAGAGTTTGTTTTGTTTGTTGATACAACAAAAAAAGACTTCCCTGTTGTTATTTTTGATGGTCAAGATATTTTTGCAACCCTTTATGACACTTTTGAACTGTTTTATGCGTCTTTATATAAAGTAACCTAATTAAAATACTATTTAGGAGACAATACAATTCGCCAAATTTATTTTAGTAGCTATGAGAGAATTTGAAATAGATTTTGCGTTTTTGTACACTATTATTTTATACAATAGTTTAAATACCTATTTGTACTACAAAAAATAGTTTTATATTGTGAAAAAATAAATAAAATATAAAGCTTTAGTTAGCTTAAAACCTACAAAAAAAAGAATGAAAAAATTAAACTTATTAATTGGAATACTAATATTTGGATTTACAGTGTTGTCTTGTTCATCTGATGATGACAATAAAACAGAAGAAACTAGTAAACAAGAGTTGTTAGTTGGAAAATGGAAAAAAGTTAGAATTGGTGTAGTTTGCTCTTCTGGATCAGAAACTTCTGAAGAATATTCTGCTTGTAAACAAAATGGGTCCATTACGTTTAATGCAGATGGTACGTATGTAGATATTCCTTATGTTCAATACAACAACGATTGTATTATTGATGGGCAAACTAATGGTACTTGGGAGTTTGTTGATAATGAACTTTATATTAAAGAAATTGAAGCTACAAGCCTAACTAAAGTCACTTTGTTTGAAGTATCTAAAAGCACCCTAAAATTAGGAGGAGATTCAGATCCTTGTGATGGTGAAGATTCACCTTCAATAGAATATTTAGGATATACTAGAATAGAATAGAAAGTATATGAATAAAATAAAACTGACACTAATTTTAGTGTTACTATTTTCTTTGGATTGTTTCAGTCAGCAAGTTGGATCTACAGGAATAAAAGAAACTGCTTTAAAAAACGGAATTGGAATTGGAAGTGCAATTGCAATTGTGGTTTCGTGGGATAGAAACAAATCTATTCTCTACGCAATTTTACACGGACTTCTTGGCTGGCTTTATGTTATTTATTTTGTTATTGTTAGAAATAGTGAAGAAAAAAATAAATAGACCAAGCCTTAATAAAATAATATACATAGGAATTATTATTTTATTGTCTGCTTGCTCATCACATAAAAAAATTAATAAAGAAGCATCAAAAATTAGATGTAATAAAACCATACATTTTATTTATGATGAAGCCAGTAACTTTGTTAAAATTGAATATCTTGGAAAGGAAACGATAGGAGATTCTCCTTATCCGAATTATAAAAATACTTTTAAAAATTCTATTATAGAATTAAATAAGATTACCAATACAGAAATAGAGTTTAAGCAGAAACTTGGATTGCCAACGAAATCAGTAATGCAAGTTATAATGAAAATAGAAAAAATAGCTTGGGTAATCTCAGGGTCTTCAGCCGTAATGACAGCAGATTTATCTTTTTATGTAGATGGTGAAAATATAAGTGTTATAGGTGAAAATAAAGTGTATTGGGCGGGAACAAAAAAGGAAATCTTTATAAATGTTTAAAAAATGGAGCTTTTAATTTTCTTAATGTAATTTGCTCTAAATAAGATTATCAACTATAGTTAGCATCATACTTGTAATTAAAATATAAACGACTTAGCAAGCTATAATCGAATGGTTGTTGTTATTGAAATTAGTATGCTTATAAAGGCATTGAACTCAAAGAATGTTAAAAATAATTTATAAAGCAATTTTTAGTCACCTAACAAATCTACAGCGAATATAAACTGTATACTTACAAATATAAACCTCCCATACTTTTATAAACTAAATGTACCTATTATTGTTTGGGATTGTATTAATCACAAGACAATAAGGTTATTAAAGAACCTTGTTTCTATATAATTATTTATAAGATAGGGTATGAGAGAATCTGATGTAGATATTTTAAAGAAATCACTTAACATTATAATAGGTTTTGAAGAGCGTGTAGATTTAGTTAATTCTGCTTCTGAATTTTTAGAAATACATAACAGAAATATACAAATGCTCAAAGACCTGGGTGTAGAGAGACAATCTGTTTTTATCAAAAAAAATATTAGTGATTATCCTAAGTTTAGAGTTTCAGAAATTGAGTTATTTATATTTAAAAAGAGAAAAGAAAAAAGTTTTATGTGGTTTGTTGGCGGCCGTAGAGTAGGCTTTGTCTATGATTTAATTAAAACAAGAGGCATCATTTTTTCTCAAATAAAAAAGAAAGTAGCTAAAATTAAAGACATCAACCAAAGGATGTATAAGGTTGTAGAAAATCCTATTTTTGAAGAGGTGTACGAGAAAACAGGGTATTAAATATATAAATTACTAGTCATATTATTGCTTAATTGTAGGTACTATTGATAAGGCATTAGATAAAAATTAAAATGAAAAAAATTATATTAATTCCTCTTGTGTTATTTTTTATAGGGTGTACAGCTCCTATTGATAAAAAATATGATAAGACTAGTGAAACTAAAGATTTACTAGCAATTAGAAAAGAGATAACAGTTTATGATTATAAGGTACTTAAATGGCAGCTTTCTTTTTTAAAGTTAAATAAAAAAGATTTGTCTGCTAAAAGATACCAAGAGATGCTGGCTAACGGTAAAGAAAGGTGGAATGATACTTTAGCGAAACGAAAAAGTAATCTTGAAAAGCAGAAACAAAAGGAAAAAGAGGCTCTTAAAAAACAAAAAATAAAGCTTTTTTGTAATATTAAATGGGGAATGTATTATTACAAACCAGATTATTTAGAGGTTAATCCAGATGCTGTAGAATCTAACCCAGAATTAGCATCTAAAGCCTTTAAGTTAGACCCAAACAATAGTTGGATTATTTTTTATGAAGACGGAACGTGCAAAGTTAAATTTAATGATCCAGATAAAACAGCTATTCAAAATTGGTCTTTTGTTGATGATGAAATTGTTTTTTCTTATGGATGGAAAGATGAAAAAGGTGTTATGTCAAGAAATAAAACTACGTTTAAAATTCTAGATTTAGATGATAAATTTTTTAATGTAAGTGAGGTTGAAGAATCAATTAATCTGGTTTTAAAGAGTGAATTAAGAATGAAAAAAATGGGTTAAAAATGTTAAAAAAATATAGCTTTTATTTTTTTTGTGGGGTTCTAGTTTTGTTACTTTCTTGTAATGAGGATTATACGGTAATTAGCACTGATCAGTTTAATAAATTTGTAGTTTTAGATACCTTGCGTAGTACAACAGAATCATCTGTTTACTTAGTGGGAACTTCTGCTACAGACAAATCTCCAAGGATTTTAGTAAAGAATAGTAAAATGTATCTTTTTGGCTATGATTCTTCTTTTGAGCAAGATTCTATTGTATACAATTACGACTTAGCTTTTGTTATAGACTCTAATGGTTCTTTCAGAAAAAACGGAATCTGGGTTTACTCAGATTTTTACACAGAAGGTACTTTTCCTTTTCAAACAAAAGGTATAAAATTTAATGTAGACTCTATTCCTCCTAATTGGAGGTCTAAAGTGCCAACCACAGAAGGCATTTATTTTTACGAGAATAATGTTTTAAATAGAATATCTAAAGAGCAATCTAACGAACAATTTAATAAGATTAAGAAAGATGGGTTTTACTTTTTTCCTAAATCAGGTAGGCTATACACTAAAATCAATAGTAATAAGCTAGAGTAGATTTCTCTTATAATAATATAAATTACTTATGTAACTGTAATAAAATCATTGAAAATGAAAAAACTAACTTCACTGCTTGTTTTGTTTGTTGTTGCTACAGGTTTCTGTCAAGCACCAAATTTTGATTTAAATCAATTTCCGCTTTCAACTTACTTAGAAGCAGAAAATAACTTTCCTGGAGGTAAAATATTAAATTCTGACTACTATACAGTTTCTGATGATTTAGGATTACTTTCATATATAAGAAAAGATAATGACATTGCAGATATAGACATAGTTACTAGGTATATTTATTATAAAAAAGATAGTCTTATTCTAGAATTAATTAATGAGTGGGATGTAGCCAATCACAACAAAAAAATCAATAATAAAAAAGACTTAGAGTTTAGAAAAAATATGCTCAGTTTTTATTTAAGAGGAGAAAAAGCAATGATAGCTTCTATGGGAAAAGGTACTGTAGAAGGAAATATTCCTTTAGAAATTAATGATAGCACTGCTTATTATAAAAGTACAGTTTGGAATTTAGAAAACACATTAGTAAAATTAAGCATTACAATGTCTAACAACTATAATAAACAAACAGAAGAGTTTCCTGCGCATAAGGTTGTTGTGAGTATGAGAGCAACAAATATAACCGATAGACCAACCTACGCAGAAAAAGAGTTGATAAAAAGAGAAAGAAAGGAAATTCCCCATACTGAGTACCCTATAATAGGTAATAAAGACCCCATTTACCCTGGTTGCGAAAATAGTGTAGACAAAAGAGTTTGTTTGCGTAATAGCGTTAGAAAAAGAATACTTAAAGAGTTAGAAGTAGAAAATGTAGTAATTGAAAATGCTATTTTAAAAGTAGGATTTAGGGTAGAAATAGATGGCAATATAACTCCTTTTGAAAGAGATATAAAATCAAAAAACAAGCAACTACAGACAATAGCATTGCAAACTATTATTGGTTTACCTAAAATGATACCTTCTTACTCTAAAAAAATGGACCAAAATGTTACTGCTGGTAATATTTTTTATCTGATAATCAAAGACGGTAAAATAGCTAATTTAGAGTAGTTGGTTAATCGTATATCTACAGCTTATTATCAACAATAACTGCAACTTACCTTAAGTCATTATAAATTAGTACAAATGAAAACAGAAGAAAACATATCGGAAGAACTAGTAGCGCAATTAAAGGAGTGGCACAACACAGGCAACCATCTAAAAGTAGTGTTAGAGCTAAGGTCTTTACCAGAAACCAGTAAATCTTATGTATTAACTAGCCTTTTAGCAAGGGCATTAAACAATCTTAATCTATATGAAGAAGCACTTGGTTTATTGCAAGGTGTTAGCGAACAAGGCAAAGAAGATAGAGACTGGTATTTTCGTGTAGGCTACTCGTTATTTTATTTAGATGGTAGAGAAGTAGAAGCCATACCTTATTTTGAAAAAGCTATTGAGCTAGGTGATGACTATCCTTCAACTTATGAATTGCTATTAGAAGCAAAATCTTTTTTAGAGGAAGAAGTGGAGAATGATAAAGTAACTGAAGAAGAATTTGTTTTTGAGCCTAAAGCTAAAGCACAATTATCTTTAAATATGAAACTTCAACCGCAACATCGTGGTCATATAGAAGATTCTTTAGATTATATGTTGCGTATAAAAAAGTGGGGATGTGTTAGTGGTGGAGGCACATTAATTAGTAAAAATGGAGAACCAGAATCTTGTGATATAGAGCTTGATTTAATATCCTATTCTGAAGAAATAAAGAATAATATAATTATGGTCGCAAATAATATAGAGGTAGCAAAGGGTTCTAAGCTAAAATTTTATGCTAAAGAAAAAAATGCTAATTCAAAATTTGATGTAGAATATCCAATTGGTAAATTGGTTGGCTTAGGATTATATATAGAAAAAAAGTTTTTACAAGAAAAAAATATAGAATTTGATGTGGTTACAGAATTGTATAACTCCCTTATAAAAATTCTTGGTAATAATGGTGCTTTAATACCAAGTTACAGTGAAAACGAAAATCAAATTGGTTTGTATTTTTATGGAGAAAGAGATTATAACTATTTAGCAAGTAAAATTTCTCCATTTCTTAAGGATAATATAGTGGGTAAAGAATGTGTTATAGAGCAAATAGCTTAAATCTATACTTTATTTTTAATAGTTTAGTGTTTTATAACAAGTAAAGTGATAAAAAGAAAAAAGCTTGCTAAATCTAAGATTTAGCAAGCTTTTAGTGACCTCGACAGGATTCAAACCTGTAACCTCTTGAGCCGTAATCAAGTGCGCTATTCAGTTGCGCCACGAGGCCGTTATGTTTAAATTCCTTTAAACGAGGGTGCAAATATATTTCTTTTTACTTTTACCACAAAATAACTAAAGAAAAATATATGAATTTTAAAGAATATATTAGAGACGTTCAAGATTTTCCTAAGCAAGGCATTGTTTTTAAGGATATTACACCTTTGTTAAATAATGCAGAAATTTTAGAAAAAACTGCAGATGCGCTCTTAAATTTAGTAAAAGAGCAAAAAATAGACAAAGTTGTGGGTATGGAAAGCCGTGGTTTCTTCTTTGCAACCCTTTTAGCAACCAAATTAAAAGCTGGTTTTGTACCTGTGCGTAAAAAAGGAAAATTACCTTTTAATGTGCTATCTAAGCCTTATTCTTTAGAATATGGTGAAGATGCATTAGAAATACATACAGATGCCATTAAAAAAGGGGATAAGGTGTTAATACATGATGATGTGCTTGCTACTGGTGGTACCGCTAAAGCTGTTTGTGAATTAATTGAAGAATTAGGAGGAGAGGTAGTACAGTGTAACTTTTTGATAGAACTAGACTTTTTAAACGGTAAAGATAAAATAGCCAACTATAGCGTTGCATCTTTACTACATTATTAGTCTATAGCATTTGTGGTTACATAATAACGCCAACCAATTACTGCTAACTGTAATTTACTAGCCTTAGATAAATCTAGCTGTTTTTTACTGTAAGATGGTAGTAGTATGCGATTAATTTTGGCAAGAAATTTAAAAAGAGCTTTTTTCATAAAAGTATATTTCTGCAAATATATGGTAATACTAAAAATAATAAAGGTTGCTTTTATAGCAACCTTTATTGGTATATAGGCCTATATGATTTTTCTTAGAATAGTATTACAATAATAGTTATGGTATAACTAAATAAAATTTCAGATAGAATAATCATAATGTGTGGTTTAAAAAGGTTAATAATTAGTTGTAAATAATCGATTATTCAATTAAGATATATATAAATTATACTCACTTGCAAATAAGTTAACTACTATTATTATAAGTGAATACACTATTTATAACTATATAATAATAATTGTTTTAATATTTAAACTTTAAGCTTGTATATTGTTTGTATATGTAATGTTAAATTGCATTTTTTGTTTTAAAATGTAGCTTTTGTAGGGGCGTTTTTGTGGTTGAATAATTCTACAAGGGGATTTTCATTCTAGATTAGCGCTTTTTTTGATGTTTCATTCTTTCAAGTAGTTGTTTTTGCTAGTGTTAGATACTTTTTTTATCAATTTTAAAATATAACTTTTTTAAAAAATATGTAGCGTTCTAATTGCTATATTTGCTCAAAAAAAAGTGATAGATGCTTAATATTGTATACATAATTATTGGTTTGGTTTTTTTAATAATGGGAGGTAACTGGTTGCTAAAATCATCAGTAGCACTTTCTTTAAGATTACAAATTCCAAAAATTGTTGTGGGGATGACGGTAGTCTCTTTTGCAACATCTGCACCAGAATTAATTGTAAGTATCAAAGCTGCATTAGATGGCTCGCCAGATTTATCTTTAGGTAATGTTGTAGGTTCTAATATTGCTAACTTAGGTTTGGTCTTAGGGTTTATAATTTTATTGGGTAGTATAAATGTTCGCAAAAGTTTTTATACTACAGATTGGCCTATTTTAATGTTTGCCTCTTTATTATTCTTTGGCTTTATCTATTTTGATGGTGTTATTGTTTTTTATGAGGGCTTAGTGATGGTTGCTCTTTTAATAATATATATAGTATATCTTATTAAGTTTCAGAAAACAGCAGTAGAAGATGAGGCTCAAGAGGATGATATGCCTTTACCTACCTTTAAAATGATACTGTTTTTAGTGTTAGGTGGTCTAGGACTTTGGGGAGGATCAGAGCTACTGGTAAGTGGTGCAACTGGTTTAGCTAGGTTTTATAATGTAAGTGAACGTGTAATAGGTGTAACAGTAGTATCTATAGGAACAAGTATACCAGAACTTGCGGCATCTATTATTGCAGTAATAAAAAAGGAGAAGGCTATTTCTTTAGGAAACTTAATTGGCTCTAATATTTTTAACATTTTTGCAGTACTTGGTATTACAGCAATGATAACACCTTTAAAAGTTGTAGACCAAACACTACTTAGTAATGATATTTTGTGGATGCTTGGTTTTGCATTAGTATTGTTACCATTGGTTTTTATACCTAAAGGATTACGTTTGGGGTGGAGAGACGGAATTGTGCTCTTGGCTGGTTATGCTACTTTTATATACTTTACTATATAATACTACAGCTATTACAAAGTAACATTGTTAACCTGTTAGATATAAAAAAACGCCTAAGAAAAATTCTTAGGCGTTTTTAAAAACAATTAATTTAATTATATACTTAAATCTTTGCAGATTTTACAGTTTTAATAATTCTTCCAGCAATTTTGTAAGGATCTCCGTTAGATGCAGGTCTTCTGTCTTCTAACCAGCCTTTCCAGCCTTTTTCTACTGTAATAATAGGAATTCTAATAGAAGCTCCTCTATCAGAAATACCATAACTAAAATCGTTAATAGAAGCAGTCTCATGCTCACCAGTTAAACGTTGATCGTTAAACTCACCGTAAACAGCAATGTGCTCTTTAACAACTGGTCTAAATGCTTCACATATTTTCTCATAAGTTTCTTGAGAACCACAAGTTCTTAAAGTTGTATTAGAAAAGTTTGCGTGCATACCAGAACCGTTCCAGTCCATATCCTTACCTAATGGTTTAGGGTGGTATTCTATATAGTAACCATATTGCTCAGTTAATCTATCTAATAAGTAACGAGATACCCATATTTCATCACCAGCTTTTTTAGCTCCTTTAGCAAATAATTGGTATTCCCATTGTCCACTTGCAACTTCTTGGTTAATACCTTCAAAGTTTAAACCAGCTTCAATACAAAGATCAGCGTGCTCTTCTACTAATTCTCTACCGTGAGTGTGCTTACCACCAACAGAGCAATAGTACATACCTTGTGGAGCAGGGTAACCACCAATAGGGAAACCTAAAGGTAATTGTGTTTGCGTATCCATAATAAAGTATTCTTGCTCAAAACCGAACCAAAAATCATTGTCGTTATCATCGATTGTAGCTCTTCCGTTAGATTCGTGAGGAGTACCATCTGCATTTAAAACTTCAGTCATTACTAAATAACCATCCTTACGTGCAGGGTCTGGATATATAGCAACAGGTTTTAATAAACAGTCAGAAGCTCCACCAGAAGCTTGTCTTGTTGATGAACCATCAAAAGACCAGATTTCGCAATCTTCTAGTTTTCCACTAAAGTCTTCTACTACTTTAGTTTTACTTCTCATGTTTTGAGTTGGCTTGTAACCATCAAGCCAGATATACTCTAATTTAGATTTGCTCATAATGTTGATTGTTGTAATTTCATTAAAGATGAGGCAAAAGTAATTTTTTTCATTGTATCTCCATAATTTTTATAGGGGTAATTGCTAAATTATTAGATGAAATTCTTGATACCCTTATTTTTTTAGGGGTTAATTAAAAATATTATATTTTTTATCAGTTTAATTACTAATTTTGCAATTCATACCACTTTTAAAACTATAAATATGTCTTTAGTAAGGTTCAATGCTGTTAAAGAAAGTTTGTCTAGGCAAAATTTTGTGATAAATGAAAAAGGAACTCGTTCTAAAAAATTTGGAAACCATGTTTTTAACGAGGAAAGAATGTTGCAGTTCTTAACCAAAGATGCGCTGGCAACTGTAAAAGAAGCTATTTTTTCTGGAGCTAAAATAGATCGTAAAATAGCAGATCAAGTAGCAGAAGGTATAAAGTCTTGGGCAATAACAATGGGTGCTACGCATTACACACATTGGTTTCAGCCATTAACCGGAACAACAGCAGAAAAACATGATGCTTTTTTTGATGTTTTAAATGATGGGCGAGCTTTAGAAAAATTTGGAGGCGGACAATTGGTACAGCAGGAACCAGATGCTTCTAGTTTTCCTAGTGGAGGAATTAGAAATACGTTTGAAGCAAGAGGATATACCGCATGGGACCCTACTTCTGCAGCTTTTATATATGATAAAACTTTATGTATACCTACAATATTTGTTTCTTATACTGGTGAAGCTTTAGATAACAAGGCACCTCTTTTACGTGCATTATCTGCTGTAGATGAGGCAGCAACTGCTGTAGCTAAATATTTTGATAAAAATGTAACTAAAGTAAATGCTACTTTAGGTTGGGAGCAAGAGTATTTTGTTATAGATAAGGCTTTGGCATACTCTAGACCAGATATTATACTTACAGGTAGAACTTTGGTTGGTCATCATGCAGCAAAAGGACAACAATTAGATGATCATTATTTTGGTGTTATTCCTAGTAGGGTGCTTAACTTTATGAAAGAGCTAGAGGTAGAGTGTATTAAACTAGGTATACCTGTTAAAACCAGACATAATGAGGTTGCTCCTAATCAGTTTGAGCTTGCTCCGGTTTTTGAAGAAGCAAACCTTGCAGTAGACCATAACCTATTATTAATGGATGTTATGGATAAAATTGCAGACAAACATAATTTAAAAGTCTTGTTTCATGAAAAGCCATTTGCACATATAAATGGTTCTGGTAAGCATAACAATTGGTCGTTAGCAACAGATACAGGTACTAACTTGTTAAGTCCTGGTTCTACGCCAATGAAAAATCTTCAGTTTTTAACGTTCTTTATCAATACAATAAAAGCAGTAGATACGTATGAGGAGTTGCTAAGATCTTCAATAGCATCTGCAAGTAACGATCATAGGTTAGGAGCTAATGAAGCGCCACCAGCAATTTTTTCAATCTTTATAGGCACGCAATTAAGTAGGGTTTTAGATGAGTTAGAAGGTGTTTCTAAAGGAAAATTATCACCAGAAGAAAAAACAGAACTTAAGTTAAATGTAGTTGGTAAAATACCAGAAATACTTTTAGACAATACAGATAGAAACAGAACGTCACCTTTTGCTTTTACAGGTAATAAGTTTGAGATGCGTGGTGTTGGCTCTAAAACAAACTGCTCTAAACCAATGACGGTTTTAAATACAATTGTAGCAAAGCAATTAATAGAATTTAAAACAGAGGTAGATGAACTTATAGATAATAAGAGTCTTAAAAAGGACGAAGCTGTTTTTAACGTTTTAAGAGAGTATATCAAAACATCTAAAAGAATTAGGTTTGATGGTGATGGTTATAGTAAAGAATGGGAAAAAGAAGCTAAAAAAAGAAAATTAAGTAATAACAAAAATACACCTCAAGCTTTAAAAGTTTTAACTTCTAAAGAGAGTTTAGACCTTTTTAAGTCTATGAAGGTAATGAGTGATGTAGAGATTACAGCTAGGCAAGAAATTGAGCTAGAATCATATATCATGCATGTACAAATAGAAGGTCGTGTTTTTAATGAGTTAGTCTATAGTCATATTGTGCCAGCAGCATTGGCTTATCAAAATAAATTAATACAAACTATAGTAGGTTTAAAAAGCATTTATGGCGATTCTTATAAAACAATGGCAGCTTCGCAAACTACTATTTTAGAAGAAATTCTAGAGCATATAAATGGTATTAAAGAAAAGACAGATGCTATGACCCAAGCACGTAGAGATGCAAATAACTTAAAAGATTTAAGTAAAAAAGCATTTGCTTATTGTGATAATGTAAAACCGTTTTTTGAAGAAATTAGACACCATAGTGATAAGCTAGAGCAGTTGATAGAGAATGAGTTATGGCCTTTAACAAAATATAGAGAGCTGTTATTTACAAAATAAAGGCAAAGATTTTAATAGTTGCTTTTTAGATATTTTTAGTATTTTTTTAGATGTCTAATGGGTGAGTTACATTAATATCATATATTTGTTTCTTGATATAAATCAAACCTATTTGAAAATATGGAATATTTAGACTTTGAACTCCCTATCAAAGAGCTAGAAGAGCAGCTAGATAAGTGTCAGATAATTGGCAAGGAGAGTGATGTTGATGTATCTGAAACTTGTAAGCAGATAGAGAAAAAATTAACAGAGACTAGAAAAGATATATATAAAAATCTTACACCTTGGCAAAGGGTGCAATTATCTAGACACCCAAACAGACCTTATACATTAGACTACATAAACGCAATCTGCGGAGATACTTTTTTAGAGCTTCACGGAGATCGTAATGTAAAAGATGATAAAGCAATGATTGGTGGTCTTGGTAAAATTGGTGACCAAAGTTTTATGTTTATTGGTCAGCAAAAAGGATACAATACTAAAACCAGACAGTATCGTAATTTTGGTATGGCTAACCCAGAGGGCTACCGTAAAGCATTACGTTTAATGAAATCTGCTGAAAAGTTTGATGTTCCTGTTGTATGTTTTATAGATACTCCAGGTGCTTACCCAGGTATTGAAGCAGAAGAACGTGGGCAAGGTGAGGCTATTGCACGTAATATATTAGAAATGACACGCCTTAAAGTGCCAATTATTGTTGTAATAATAGGAGAAGGTGCTTCTGGTGGTGCATTAGGTATTGGTGTTGGTGATAAAGTACTAATGTTAGAAAATACGTGGTACTCTGTAATCTCTCCAGAATCTTGTTCTTCAATTTTATGGAGAAGCTGGGAGTATAAAGAGCAAGCTGCTGAAGCATTAAAACTTACAGCAACAGATATGAAGAAATTAAAACTTATTGATGAAATTGTACGTGAACCAGCAGGTGGAGCTCATGCAAACAGAGATAAGAATTTTACAATTGTAAAAAACAAAATTATTTCTCATTTTGATGATCTTAAAAAGTTATCACCAAAAGAATTGGTAGAAAACAGAATGGGTAAATATGAAAGTATGGGAGTCTTTAATGGCTAACAGGCATTTTTATTCAAAATAATAAAAATCCAAAGTTTAATCTTTGGATTTTTTTTGGTTATGAACACAAATTCGTAACTTATCAACAGGTCAATTGTTAATCAATAGTGAATATCACTACACCCATTTTATAAGTTAACTAAACGTTAATTGCATACTTTAGCAAATATGGATAAGCCAAGCCCAGTAGTAGGACATAAGATAGATAAATCTACAATTATAAATTTAGAGAGAGGAAAAATACCGCCACAAGCCGTTGATTTAGAGGAGGTTGTGATTGGTGCAATGATGATTGATAAAAAAGGTGTAGATGAAGTTATAGATATTTTACATCCAGATGTTTTTTATAAAGAAGCACACAAAAATATATATGAAGCAATTTTTAAGTTGTTTGAATCTTCTGAACCGATAGATTTATTAACTGTTTCTACCCAATTAAAGCAAGATGGGAAGTTAGATGTTTCAGGAGGAGATTTTTACCTTATTAAATTAACCCAAAAAGTTACATCTTCTGCTCATATAGAGTTTCACGCTAGAATTATTCTTCAGAAATTTATTCAAAGAAGTTTAATAAAAATTTCTAATGAAATTATACAGGAAGCATATGAAGATGCTACAGATGTATTTGATTTATTAGATGCAGCAGAATCTAAATTGTATGATGTTACACAGGGTAACTTAAAACGTTCTGCAGAAACAGCGCAAAACTTAGTAATACAGGCTAAGAAAAGAATTGAAGAAATATCTGGTAAAGAAGGTTTAAGTGGTGTACCATCTGGTTTTCATAAGTTAGATGAGTTAACATCTGGTTGGCAGCCCAGTGATTTAATTATTGTAGCAGCACGTCCTGGTATGGGTAAAACAGCATTTACCTTATCTATGGCGCGTAATATGGCAGTACAATCTCAAATGCCAGTTGCCTTTTTCTCATTAGAGATGTCTTCTGTACAGTTAATAACAAGACTTATTTCTTCAGAAACAGGTTTGTCATCAGAAAAACTACGTACAGGTAAATTAGAAAAACACGAGTGGGAGCAGTTAAATGTTAAAGTAAAAACATTAGAGTCTGCACCGTTGTTTATAGATGACACTCCGTCTCTTTCTATTTTTGACTTAAGAGCAAAATGTAGAAGACTAGCATCACAACACGGTATAAAAATGATCATGATTGATTATTTGCAGCTTATGACCGCAGGTGGAACACAAAAAGGAGGAAACAGGGAACAAGAAATTTCTACAATTTCTAGAAACTTAAAAGCACTAGCAAAAGAACTTAATGTGCCAGTAATTGCACTTTCACAGTTATCAAGGGCAGTAGAAACACGTGGTGGCAGTAAAAGACCAATTCTATCAGATTTACGTGAATCTGGAGCAATTGAACAAGATGCCGATATTGTATCGTTTATTTACAGACCAGAATACTATAAAATTGATGAGTGGGATGATGATGAACACTCTCCAACACAAGGTCAGGGTGAATTTATTGTAGCAAAACACAGGAATGGTGGTTTAGAAAATATTAGACTTAAATTTATTGGTAGTCAAGGTAAGTTTGATAACCTAGATGATTTTGATTCTCCTGTAGAATTTCAATCTAAAATGAATGAAAACGAAGAAAATCCATTTTTAACACAAGGGTTGCCAAGTGCAAATGAGGCTTTTGGTAGTTCTATGAATGATGGATTACCTCCCGAGGACGATAATGACGTTCCTTTTTAATTAAATATTTAAAAATTGTTCTGTGCTTTTTATGTGTAGAACAATTTTTTTTGCTTTTTAAGATTTGCTTAGGCAATATAAAATGAGATTTACTTACCTTTAAAAGGCAAAAAATATCATTTAGAATGCGCAAATACCTTTTACTTTTTTCTTTTCTTTTGTGTACGCTATGTACAATGGCTTCTAACATTCTAATTCCTATGGATGCAGAAAGTCAAAAAAATCATTTAAAAGCATATGGTATAACCTATTGGGTATTAGCTAAACAGCAAAAAGTACATTGGTTGTTAAATTACAGAGGTGGTTCTTTTCTTCTACCAGATGGTGATGCTATTCGTAAAGAATGTCAAATAAGAGGAGTTTCTTTTGAGGTTTTATCTACAGCTCAATCAGAACAAATTTTAGAAGAAATTAGCAGCCCGTCTAAAAATCAAGATGCAGTTATTTTAGAAAAAGCACCTAAAGTTGCAGTGTACTCACCCAAGGGCAATCAGCCATGGGATGATGCTGTTACTATGGTGTTAACGTATGCAGAAATTCCTTATGTTACCATTTATGACGAGGAAGTTTTAAGTGATAAACTGGCTTTATATGATTGGCTACATTTGCACCATGAAGATTTTACGGGTCAGTATGGTAAGTTTTATGGTAGTTACAAAGCTGCTCCGTGGTATATAGAAAATAAAAAGAAATCTGAAGAATTGGCTAGCAAACTAGGGTATTCTAAAGTTTCTGAGGAAAAAGCAGCAGTTGCTACAAAAATTAGAAACTACGTAATAGGAGGTGGTTTTATGTTTGCTATGTGTTCCGCTACAGATAGTTTTGATATTGCTTTATCTGCAGAAGGTGTAGATATTTGTGAGCCAATGTTTGATGGTGATGCATCTGATCCTAGTTACCAAACTCAAATAGATTATAAAAAAACATTTGCGTTTAAAGATTTTACACTAGAGCGTAACCCAATGGTTTATGAATTTTCGAATATAGATATGACTCAAAAAAGACAAATATCTAAAGAAACTGATTATTTTTCGTTAATGGATTTTTCAGCAAAGTGGGATCCAGTACCAACAATGCTTTGTCAAAACCATACTTCCTTGGTAAAAGGGTTTATGGGGCAAACAACATCTTTTAATAGATTATTAATAAAATCAAATGTTTTGGTTTTAGGAGAAAATAAAATAAATAATGAGGCTAGGTATATTCACGGTATAAAAGGAAAAGGCTTTTTTACTTTTTACGGTGGTCATGATCCAGAAGACTATCAGCACAGGGTAGGGGATCCAAAAACCGAGTTAGAGTTGCATCCTACATCCCCTGGTTATAGGCTAATATTAAATAATGTATTGTTTCCTGCTGCTCGTAAAAAAAAGAAAAAGACTTAATTTCTAGTTTCTAAAAGTAGATCTAAAATAGTTTCAACGCCATATTCATCATTACTTTTGGTGCTGTAGTTAGCGGCTTTTGTAACGTTTGGGTGTGCATTTTTCATTGCAAAACTAAAATCTGCAAGGGCAAGCATCTCTAAATCATTATTAAAATCTCCAAACACCATAGTTTCTGCAGAAGAAATATTAAACATGTCTTGGAGTTTTTTTAAAGCGTGTCCCTTGTGTGCATCATTATGAGATAAGTCTAGCCAATTTTCTCCAGATATTTTCACCTTTAAATTAGATTCTAAGTGTTTTACCTTTGGATAGATAAAGGTTTCAGAGCTTTCAAAATGATAAATTGCTATTTTTAAAATATCATCATCATAACTTTTTAGATTCTCTAAAAGTGCATATTCAGCATAGTACTCTTTAAATTTCATAATAAATTCTTCAGAGTTAGATGAGATATAGGCTTTCTTTTTGCCGCAGAGTACAGGATAAACATTGTCTATGGTAGAAATTAAGTCTAGCAGTTCTAATATAGTATTTTTATCTAAGCCAGTTTGCAGCAACTCCTTGTCTTTGTCTTTTGCAATGGCACCATTTTCAGCAATAACTAAAATATCATTTTTTATAGGGTGTAATTTATCTACTATACTATGGTATTGTCTACCGCTGGCAGCAACAAATAAAATGTTGTTTTCTTTTAATTTTTTAAATTGATTAAGGAACTTTTCACTAACCTCGTGTTTAGAGTTTAGTAAGGTGCCGTCCATATCTGTAACAACCATTTTTACTTTAGATAAATCCATATGTTTTTGCTAAATTATAAGTAGCAAAGATATTCTTTATCTTAAAAGATTAGTATAAATAATACTTAATCATTTTGTAAATTATAGAGGTTTGTTCATTAAAGAAACTTAATACTCATTGGATATTTGTATAGTCTTTTTTCAGAAGCTGCCATACCACCCATTATTGGAGTTATTATCATTAATAAAGCTAGTGCAATACCAACAAAAAATAGTATAAACAAAAACAAAAAGCCTACAATGAATAACGATAAAACCATAGATACTAACAGTAGTATAGAAAATACAACAGAGTAAATTAGTACACTAATTTGAAAATTAATTACAGCTCTACCATGCTCATCCATATCTTTTATATCCTTTTTTTTTGAGGACCATATTATAATTGGCACAATAATGCCAAAAGGGCCTAAAAAATTTAGGAGCTGAGAATAATGCATTAAGGATATAGAGCTGTAATCTTCTTGTAATTCGTTATTGTGCATTAACTGTTTTTATGATGTTTTTTTCGTAGTTCAAAGAACGTTAAAAAAGCAGTAATTAGTATGCATAACGTAATAAAAAAGTATGGGTTTTTCTCGGTAAGGTTAATTAAGAAGTCAGTCATCTCTGCAAATTCTCCTGTCATAATCGTTTCTGTATTTATAATGTTTATTGTTTTAGGTAGATGTAAAACTGCCTAAAGGTTGCTTTTTATTTTAAATAAAATATTAGCTATAGTATAAAACATTTCATAAGTGTAAATATTGTGTTACTAAAGCTTAAAGTTTTGTCAAAAAAAAACCTGCTCATAAAAGAGCAGGTTTTATTCACCTAAGCGAGATGAATTATTTTTTTACTTTACCTTGTTTACAATAGCTTTAAAAGCTTCTGGGTGGTTCATAGCTAAATCAGCTAAAACCTTACGGTTTAACTCAATGTTGTTAGCTTTAACTTTACCCATAAACTGAGAGTAAGACATTCCATGTAATCTAGCACCCGCATTAATACGAGTAATCCATAAAGCACGGAAATTTCTTTTCTTAACTCTACGGTCTCTGTAAGCATATTGCATTGCTTTTTCAACCGCATTTTTAGCTACTGTCCAAACGTTTTTACGTCTTCCAAAGTAACCTTTGGCTTGCTTCATAACCTTTTTTCTTCTGGCTCTAGAAGCAACTGAATTTACTGATCTTGGCATAAATTTTAATTTTTTTTGTAGTAGGCGGTCTTAATTAAGACACTTTGTTTTTAAGCCTAACTCCATGGTTAATAATAATTACCGTAAAGAATCTAATTACTTTAAACGTAACTGCTCTTTAATACTTTTTACATCAGACTCATGTACTAATCCACTATGAGTTAATGCAAGCTTACGCTTCTTAGATTTTTTTGTCAAAATGTGACTCTTAAAAGCGTGCTTTCTTTTTATTTTACCTGTACCTGTAAGCTTAAAACGCTTTTTAGCACTGGATTTAGTTTTCATTTTAGGCATTTTTCTCCTATTTAATAAATTAAATACCGAAAAAACTCCGGTATTTCTCGCTTAGTATTCCAAACTATTACATTTGGTTTATTTTAAAATACTTAACTAAAAGTATTTTTATTTTTTCGTTTTAGGAGCTAAAAACATTGTCATTCTTTTACCTTCTAACTTTGGCATTTGCTCTACTTTACCTAGTTCTTCTAGTTCTTGAGCAAGACGTAACAACAATATTTCTCCTTGATCTTTATAGACAATAGATCTACCTTTAAAGAACACATATGCTTTTAATTTAGCACCATCCTTTAAAAATTTCTCTGCGTGTTTTTTCTTAAACTCATAATCATGATCATCAGTTTGTGGTCCAAAACGTATTTCTTTAACAACAACTTTAGACGCTTTGGCTTTCATAACCTTTTCACGCTTCTTTTGTTCGTATAAGAACTTCTTGTAATCTATAATTTTACACACAGGAGGATCTGCTTTTGGTGAGATTTCTACCAAATCTAATTCTAACTCCTCTGCTTTTGCTAACGCCACTTTAGTCGTGTAAACACCAACCTCTACATTATCACCAACCAAACGTACATTAGGTACTTTTATATCGCTGTTAATATTGTGCGGGTTTTTATTCTCTCTCCTCGGCTGTGGCCTAAATCTCTTTCTAATTGCTATAACTAATAATTTTTAGATTAAACTTCTATTTTTTTAAAACGACTTTAAGGTACTATTTATTTCGCTAGTTACCAAGTCACTAAAATCTTTTATTGAGATAGAGCCTAAATCTTCACCTCCGTGTTTACGCACAGATATTGTGTTTGTAGCCTCTTCATTCTCGCCAATGATAATCATAAAAGGGATTTTATTCATCTCTGCTTCCCTAATTTTCTTACCAACCGTTTCGTTTCTGTTGTCTAGCAGGGCGCGAATTTCGTCATTTTCTAATGAATTTAAAACTTTTTTCGCATATTTCTCATATTTCTCGCTAACAGGCAGTATTATTACTTGTTCTGGTGTTAGCCATAATGGGAAATTACCTCCTGTGTGCTCAAGTAATATGGCAATAAAACGTTCCATACTTCCAAAAGGTGCACGGTGTATCATTACAGGTCTGTGGTCTTCATTGTCACTACCTTTATATGTAAGCTCAAAACGTTCTGGTAAGTTGTAATCTACTTGTATTGTTCCTAACTGCCAGTTTCTACCTAATGCATCTTTTACCATAAAGTCTAACTTAGGACCATAAAATGCAGCTTCACCACTTTCTATAACAAAATCAAGACCTTTTTCTTTGGCTGCATTTATAATTGCATTTTCTGCTTTTTCCCAGTTTTCAACATTACCTATGTATTTGTCGGGATTATTTAAATCTCTTACAGATACTTGTGCTTTAAAGTTTTCAAAACCCAAAGATCCAAATACATAAAGTACTAAATCAATCACATCTTTAAACTCTTCATCTAATTGTTCTGGAGTACAAAAAATATGAGCATCATCCTGAGTAAAACCTCTAACACGTGTTAATCCGTGTAGTTCTCCACTTTGTTCGTATCTATAAACAGTACCAAATTCTGCATAACGCTTTGGTAAATCTTTGTAAGAATGTGGTTTAAAATTAAAAACCTCACAGTGGTGTGGACAGTTCATCGGTTTTAATAAAAACTCTTCATCCATTTTAGGAGTTTTTATTGGCTGAAAACTATCTTCACCGTATTTGGCATAATGCCCAGACGTTACGTATAGTTCTTTTTGTCCTATATGTGGTGTTACAACCATTTCGTAACCAGCCTTCTTTTGTGCTTTCTTTAAAAAGTTTTCTAATCTTTCTCTTAAAGCAGCGCCTTTTGGTAGCCATAAAGGTAAACCTGCACCAACTTTCTGTGAAAAAGTAAAAAGCTCAAGTTCCTTTCCTAATTTTCTATGGTCTCTTTGTTTTGCTTGCTCTAGTAGCTCTAAGTACTCAGTAAGTTCTTTCTGTTTAGGGAAAGAGATACCGTATATACGTGTAAGTTGTGTTTTGTTTTCGTCACCCCTCCAGTATGCACCAGCAACACTTAATATTTTTATAGCTTTTACAATACCTGTATTAGGTATGTGGCCACCTCTACATAAATCAGTAAAGGTATCGTGGTCGCAAAAAGTAATAGTACCGTCTTCTAAATTTTCAATTAATTCGGTCTTGTATTCGTTACCTTGTTCTTTATATAAAGTTAAAGCTTCTGCTTTGGTAACGGAGCGCATTTTAAAATCGTGTTTCCCTCTTGCAATTTCAATTGCTTTCTTTTCTATTTTAGGAAAATCTTTATCAGATATAGATCTGTCGTCACCCAAATCAACATCATAATAAAATCCGTTTTCAATAGACGGGCCAATGGTTAATTTAACACCAGGGTATAGTTCTTCTATAGCCTGCGCAACAATGTGTGAAGACGAGTGCCAAAAAGCTTGCTTTCCTTCGGTGTCATTCCAAGTATATAAAACCAAAGAACCATCTTCGGTTAAAGGGGTAACGGTTTCTACCGTGGTATCATTAAATTTTGCAGAAATAACATTTCTAGCAAATCCTTCGCTAATGCTTTTAGCAACGTCCATAGGAGTGCTTCCTTCGGAAAATTCTTTTAAAGTACCGTCTGGTAAAGTAATTTTAATCATACCTATTATTAATATATAGTCTACAAAGATAATATCTTGTTTTCACCCTAACAATAATAAATTAGATATTTTACACTATAACAACATTAATACTTGTTGTTTTTGTAACAGAGGTTATATACCTATATATAATGGTAGTAATTGTCTAGTGTTAATTCAAATAATTCTATAGGTCGATAATCGCCATTCAATAGTTAAAGTAATAGGGTTTAAGAGCGGTTAAAACTCGCGGACTGATATTTTTTTAAAAAGCATCAAAAAAGAATGGGTTTTAAACGTCTGAAAAATAGCGTAGTAAAGCTTGTTTTAAAAATACTTTTAAAAAAGATGTAAAAAAGACTTGTGGTGTTAGAAAAGCTGCCTATATTTGCACCCGCTAACGGAAAAACATACGTCATTAAAGTTAGCAAAGTTCATTGAGAAAAGCGTAAAATTAGTTTAAAAATAAGGTTAAGAAATAAGTTAAAAAAAGCTTGTTTGGTAACAATTAAAAGAACTACTTTTGCAGTCCGAATTTGACAAGGTTGTTAAGCGGAAATAAACAGTAAAATAATTTAATTTTTTATTTTGTCAGTTTAAAAAAACGTTTTACATTTGCAACCGCTTTCAGAGAGGACAAAACGATAAGAAATTTTGGAATGATTTGTTTTGAGAATCAGCTAGTTCGAGTCTAGTATTTCTACAAGAATTAAAAGTTCATTTGACATATTGAAGAGACAGCAAAATAATACTACTTGTAGTGTTATTGAATTAAAAAAGAGAATGAGTTTGGTTGAAGACGATTTTAGGTTGTTAAGAATATTTACAAAACAACGATGAAGAGTTTGATCCTGGCTCAGGATGAACGCTAGCGGCAGGCTTAACACATGCAAGTCGAGGGGTAACAGGGGAGCTTGCTTCTGCTGACGACCGGCGCACGGGTGCGTAACGCGTATACAATCTGCCTTATACTAAGGGATAGCCCAGAGAAATTTGGATTAATACCTTATAGTTTATTAAGATGGCATCATTTTAATAATAAAGATTACGGTGTAAGATGAGTATGCGTACCATTAGTTTGTTGGTAAGGTAACGGCTTACCAAGACTACGATGGTTAGGGGCCCTGAGAGGGGGATCCCCCACACTGGTACTGAGACACGGACCAGACTCCTACGGGAGGCAGCAGTGAGGAATATTGGACAATGGAGGAGACTCTGATCCAGCCATGCCGCGTGCAGGAAGACGGTCCTATGGATTGTAAACTGCTTTTATACAGGAAGAATAAGGACTACGTGTAGTCTGGTGACGGTACTGTAAGAATAAGGACCGGCTAACTCCGTGCCAGCAGCCGCGGTAATACGGAGGGTCCGAGCGTTATCCGGAATTATTGGGTTTAAAGGGTCCGTAGGCGGGCCATTAAGTCAGGGGTGAAAGTTTGCAGCTCAACTGTAGAATTGCCTTTGATACTGATGGTCTTGAATTATTGTGAAGTGGTTAGAATATGTAGTGTAGCGGTGAAATGCATAGATATTACATAGAATACCGATTGCGAAGGCAGATCACTAACAATATATTGACGCTGATGGACGAAAGCGTGGGTAGCGAACAGGATTAGATACCCTGGTAGTCCACGCCGTAAACGATGGATACTAGCTGTGTGGTTTTCGGACTGCGCGGCCAAGCGAAAGTGATAAGTATCCCACCTGGGGAGTACGTTCGCAAGAATGAAACTCAAAGGAATTGACGGGGGCCCGCACAAGCGGTGGAGCATGTGGTTTAATTCGATGATACGCGAGGAACCTTACCAGGGCTTAAATGTAGATTGACAGGTTTAGAGATAGACTTTCCTTCGGGCAATTTACAAGGTGCTGCATGGTTGTCGTCAGCTCGTGCCGTGAGGTGTCAGGTTAAGTCCTATAACGAGCGCAACCCCTGTTGTTAGTTACCAGCACATTATGGTGGGGACTCTAGCAAGACTGCCGGTGCAAACCGTGAGGAAGGTGGGGATGACGTCAAATCATCACGGCCCTTACGTCCTGGGCCACACACGTGCTACAATGGTAGGTACAGAGAGCAGCCACTTAGCGATAAGGAGCGAATCTATAAAACCTATCACAGTTCGGATCGGAGTCTGCAACTCGACTCCGTGAAGCTGGAATCGCTAGTAATCGGATATCAGCCATGATCCGGTGAATACGTTCCCGGGCCTTGTACACACCGCCCGTCAAGCCATGGAAGCTGGGGGTACCTGAAGTTCGTCACCGCAAGGAGCGACCTAGGGTAAAACTGGTAACTAGGGCTAAGTCGTAACAAGGTAGCCGTACCGGAAGGTGCGGCTGGAACACCTCCTTTCTAGAGAAAGACGACCGTTACATATTAGATTATGTAGTAAAAATTTAGTTATAATTAGATTTATTTTCTTTTTTCGCTGTCACTTCAAAATATTAAGATACAACAACTAAGATTGAGTCCCATAGCTCAGCTGGTTAGAGCGCTACACTGATAATGTAGAGGTCGGCAGTTCGAGTCTGCCTGGGACTACTAAGTAATGCTTATCAAGAGTAAGGTTTACGGAAGTAGTTAGGGTAAATGAAGAGGCTATAGTTGCTTAGTTTGATTGTATTGAGATAACATTATAAACGTAATGTAGAAGGAAATTCTGGAGTTGAGTAGTAGTTGGCAGTACTAACTACAAGCTACTATATACTACTTTTAGTATATGGGGGATTAGCTCAGCTGGCTAGAGCGCCTGCCTTGCACGCAGGAGGTCATCGGTTCGACTCCGATATTCTCCACCATTCAGTATTGTACTGAAAAACGTTCATTGACATATTGGGACATTGTGTATAATTACCACAGGGGTAATTATCACGATAAGAAATAAAAAGAATACGAAATAGAGAAGAGCAAGAGGCTATTAGATATTTGTAAAGTATCTAGTAGTGACAAGTTATAAAAGGGCGTATGGGGAATGCCTAGGCTCTCAGAGGCGAAGAAGGACGCGATAAGCTGCGAAAATTTGCGGGGATCAGCACATATGATATGATCCGCAAGTATCCGAATGGGGCAACCCGGCATATTGAAGATATGTCATCTCGAAAGAGAAGCAAACCCGGAGAACTGAAACATCTAAGTACCCGGAGGAGGAGAAAACAAAAGTGATTCCGTTAGTAGTGGCGAGCGAACGCGGATTAGTCCAAACCAATATTGTTTCGGCAATATTGGGGTTGTAGGACCACGACATTTGGTGTGTTATGAATTAGAATACGTTGGAAAGCGTAGCAGTATCAGGTGATAGCCCTGTATAAGTAAAGACCATTACCGATAGTGGTATCCTGAGTAGCACGGGCACGTGAAACCTTGTGTGAATTTGGCGGGACCATCCGTTAAGACTAAATACTCCTGAGAGACCGATAGTGAACCAGTACCGTGAGGGAAAGGTGAAAAGAACCCTGAACAAGGGAGTGAAAAAGATCCTGAAACCATACGCTTACAAGCGGTCGGAGCCTTTAGGGGTGACGGCGTGCCTTTTGCATAATGAGCCTACGAGTTACTTTTACCAGCAAGGTTAAGGTCTTATGGACCGGAGCCGTAGCGAAAGCGAGTCTGAATAGGGCGACCATAGTTGGTAGTAGTAGACGCGAAACCGTGTG